>NZ_PTRH01000020.1:0-76528 GCF_002965045.1 Escherichia sp. MOD1-EC6300
TGCCGTGGACACCACCATTGAGGGGGGACTGCAGACTGTTTTCGGTGGCGGAAGTGTCTCCGGGACTCTCATTAATAACGGGGAGCAGCGAGTCTCCAGTGGTGGCAGTGCTATTGACACAACCATTAACAATGGAGGGACAATGAGTATTGCCGCAGGTGGTAGTGGAACGGGAATAATTCAAAACAATGGTGGCGCTATCAGAGCGAACACATCGGCCATCCTGAGTGGAACGAACGTAAATGGTAGCTTCAGCATTACTAATGGTAGCGCCAGAAATATGTTGTTAGAAAATGGTGGACTCCTGATGGTTCTGCAAGGCCATCAGGCTATAGATACCCAGGTATCTAAAGGTGGTGAATTACAGGTTGAGAGCGGTTCTGAGCTATTGGGTACAACCTTGATTAAAGACGATGGCAAACTGTCTGGCAACCAGATAACCAATAATGGGGTTCTGCACTTTCTCGACAATAGTTCAGCAAACTATAGCGGCACACTGGATGGTACCGGTAGTCTGAATCTGAATGGGGGAAAATTAACTCTCAGTGGTAATTTTTCTCAGGATAGCGGTATTTTTATCCAAAATCATGGAACAATGATAATGGATAATCTACGGGCTATGGCAAATGTGACAATCGAGCCTGATGCAACTCTGCGCTTAGAGAATGGTAGCCTCCTGGCTGGACGCATTACTGGGGATGGGAAGAAAGGTGGAAATCTGATAGTGGCTGACTCTGTCTGGAAATTATCCGGAGACTCTACTATTAACTCATTAGACATGAGTAATGGAACCGTGGATTTTCATTCAATACAGTCCCCTCAGTTTAAAACAAAACTTGAGGGAGTAACGTTAAATATCGGACAGTTATCAGGAAATGGCACCTTCTTGATGAATACCGATATTGCATCATATACTGGTGATAAATTAAACATCACAGGGGATGCAAACGGTAATTTTGTTTTGAATATCAAAAATACCGGTCAGGAGCCTGTATCCCCGGGTAACCCATTACCAGTGGTTTATACCGGTGGAGGAGATGCTGTATTTACAGTAAACGGAGGAAAAGTGGATGCAGGAGTTTGGGAATATTATCTGAGTAAAGATAATACTAACTGGTATCTAAAATCTGATACTACACAACCAGGTAATCCGGAACCGGGTATACCCAATCCTCCAGTACGGCACACCACAAAGTCTACTGATGCTGTACTGAATATGGCAAGCGCTCCGACATATATCTTTAACAGTGAATTACAAGGGCTGCGATTCCGTAACAGTGAAAAATCAGAAAACTCACGTACTTCTGGGGGAGTATGGGGGCACTATATAGGATCAGATAAACACATCAGCAGCAAAGGAGCGGGTTACTCCCTGACCCAATACGGAATAGTGACGGGCGGAGATAAGCGTTTTGACCTAAGCGATGGGGTGTTGTCATTAGGGGCATTTGTTTCCTTCTCTGATAACAATATCAGGCATAATCGAGGAGGGAAAAGTTCTATTGATAGTAAAAGTGTTGGCTTGTACATGACGTATGATACTCACGGATACTATATAGATGGTGTACTCAAATTCAACCGTTTCAAAAATGAGTTGCGTACCCATATGAGTGATGGAACTATGGTTTCGGGAGATTATCATCAAAATGGTTTCGGTGGTAGCCTGGAGGTGGGCAAGTATTTTTCTCTGAATGAGAATACCTGGTTACTTCCTTATGCCCGAACAACAGCTCTTGCTGTGAATGATGACAATATCAGTCTATCTAATGGAATGAAGGCTGAAATAAACACAACACATTCTTTCCAGGGTGAGGTTGGTGTTAATTTAGGGATGGACCTTGATGTTGGTAAAACCAAAATAAGGCCCTACCTGACCGCAGGAGTCAGTCATGAATTTTCAAATCATAATAAGGTTAAAATCAATAAAGCCTATGATTTTACTAACGACATATCCGGGACAACCGGAAAGTACGGTTTGGGTATGGATGTTCAGCTAACATCAAATGCCAGTATATGGGGAGAGGCTAATTATTTAAAAGGTAACAATGTAGAGTCACCGGTAACAGGGACTGTTGGCTTCAAGATAAACTTTTAACGCCTGATGTGCATCAGATGCCCGACCATATCGGTTGGGCATCTGAATTACTAATTATTAGAAAAGACTATAAGTATATACAATAACAAGAAAATGTTGCTCCACAAATCGTTGTGGTGAGTCTTGTGAGCATCCCGGAATTTCATTGATGAATAGAACCTCATTGGCTAAGTCTGAATATGATCACCTTCAACTTCAGTAAAGCACTTACAGAAGGTTTAGGGAGCATAGGTTCAAAACAGTTACAAATCACCGTCAGATAACTGGCGTTTACGAAAAATACGAGTAAATTAATAAGATGATTTTTTATGATGAAAAAACATTTCTATTGGAGAATTAATCGACCACATTTCCAGACTTCAGAACGACGTAAATACTCTAATGATCGCATTTTCATATCTCGCATTTTCGCTATCCAGAGAACAAATGCTACCAACACTGGCATCAATCCATTTCGAGTCACTTAATGTCAAATGGTCGCCAGAACAACAAAAATCTTTTAAATTTCTTGCATCATTACTGGAAGAACAGTATGGCGGTAACATTGCTATGCCAGAAGTGCGAAAGGAACAATAATTTTATTGCCTACACTGAAGATTTTTTTTGCTTTAAATAGCATACGCAAATATTTTTTCAGAAATAATACTGTAAAATTACGCCTCAAAAAAACAATATCGCACCCAAATACCCTCAACATTAATTTAATATTGAGGGTAATACACAAAAGGTAAGCATATAAATAGCCCCGTTTATAACGGGTTCATCACGCGTGGTATCTGGGCGGTAATGGTAAGCCGTTCTGCTCAGGTTCAAACTCTGGCAGGCCTGACGGATGCTGAGCCCGAATGTCGTTATCAGATGAGTAACCAACTCACGCTTACAGGCTTGTTTTAAAGCTTTTTCGATAACATCCTTCAGCACTCGGTTCTCCTGGCTCAGGTCAGCAAACATCTTTAACAATTCGTCCGGCTTCAATCGACTTAATCACAGCGATGATCTGATGCTCAGTAAAACGGGCTGTACGCATAGCGATCTCCTTCGTTGGCAGATTGATTATGCCGGATGATTTCTAAATATGAATGGCACGATTATGCGGGATACTTGCAGTTATCCGTCCCGGTAATACGGGGCTGATTTTTTTCATACCCGAGATGGTGTGCCATTTCTGCATTGAAAGCGGCTTCAACGCTGAGTTTTTTCAGCAGCTGATCAAACTGACTGAGGTGTGCAGAGAAATAAAAAATAAAATGGAGTTCGGTTTTTATTGACCACTACAAGGAAAATTCATTCAGGATTTATTCAGCACCAAGAACTTCAGCTTTTGGACTAATCAGCCCACTGAAAACGTGGGCTCTTTACAAACATTAATAATGATGGGTGTTATTTTTTTTGCTAAAATAACCATTTTTAGAATATACATTCAATATTTATATTTTATGTTTTGTTGCATATTGGTAAGTAATACTCAAAGCGATAACTATCGTCTTTATCCTTATGAATTATTTCAAGATCATATACATTTTTCTTTTGCAACCCATAAAAAGGGAGCGAGTTCATATAAACATTATTGATATAATGAATGTAGTTTTTTATGCTGCCAGTATACTCAAACTTGGCATATGTTCCGGCTGTAAGCACTCCTGTTGTGTGATTATGCCTTTCTTTCTCAAACCAGAAAATAAGTTTAATTCTCACTTTTTTTCTTGCAGAGGAATTAACATCATGAGATATGGCTATATATGATTCTTTATTTTCTGTAAAATATTTTTTTACATAATTCCATTTTTTATCTGAATTTTCTCCCCAAAAAGGAATATCCTCTTCATAAGACATCGGCATTCCTTTAAATTTATTTTCATCAAGATAACAAAGTTTCGGTTTGGGTATGACAATTGATGGTTCTTTTGGACCGGTAAGATTTTTAAAGGTCCATAGATTACTGTTTCTATATTGTAAAGGCGTAAAACCTGAGTTTTTTTTAAACTCTCTTGTAAATGTTTGTTGAGAATCATAACAGAGTTTGCCTGCAATACTGGCCAATGATAATGATGTCAATCGTAATAATACCGCAGCCCTTGAAACTCTTCTGAGTTGTATGTACCTCCCTATGGGTACTCCCATGTGAGACTTAAACAGAGATTGCAAATATCTCCTACTGTAACCAGAAAAACAGACTATCGATTCAATATCGATACTTTTAACCTCAATATTGTCTTCGATGTATTCGAGAATTGCTTTTATTGTCAATTGCTTAATTGTGCTGTGCGTCATCATTAACCTCATTTAGACGCATAAAGTCTAATGTGGTTACTATACGTTCGCATTAGCTTATTGTGCGCAAGCAGCACACAGTGCACAATAAGCCAACAAAATCGCGTTTTTTGTATGGCTTCATAAATCAGGTATTCATAACAATTAAATTAAAAGAGGTGACAGAAAAAAGGCAACATAAACTTAACACTAAGTTTCGTTGGAAAAGTGTATTTTTTGATATGAAGGTGGTGCAAGTGCGTTAAATGAGTTCTGTTTCCTTCCTCCCACTCATGGTCAGGAGGGGTGATCTTACCCACGTAATATGGACCGCCCTAAGCGAGGTTCTGGTTTTCAAATTGTTCAGGACTAAGGCGCCACATCCACTGTGCCGTCGCCAGCGATTGTAAACACTAAACACTGTTGCCCATATTGTTTCCCAGCTAATAAAGAGTTCTCCGTGGATACATTCCACTTTCAGTGAATGAAAGAAGATTTCCTCGCAGGCATGATCGAAACAGCAGTCTTTTGCGATCATACTGCCACGCAGATTATGCCGCTTCAGCAATGCCTGATAATCTGCAGAGCAGTACTGGCCTCCGAATGATATCGTTCTGTGGTCTCTTACGCCGCTACAGCTCCATCTGCAGGGCATCGCAGGCTATTTGCGCTGTCATGCGTGGTGACATTGACCAGCCAATAGCGGCACGTGACCCCAGGTCAATGACCACTGCCAGATACTGCCAGCCTTCATCACGTACGTAAGTACGTGATGTCTCCCGACCACTTCTGGTTCGGGCCAACAGCGTAAAAATCCTGCTCAAGCAGATTTTCTGACACAGGCAGGCTGTGTGCGCGGTGACTGACCAGGCTGAACTTCCGGGAAGCTTTTGCCCTCAGTCCCTAACGGCGCAGGCTTAGTGCACCGTAACGCGGTTTTGACAGGGTAAAAACAGCGTGGACAACGCTGTTGCAGTACTGACGGAACTGCTGACGTGTGCTTTTATCCTTGCCCGCCGCTGCGGGCACGCGGCACATTGCCTGTATGCTGAACTCAGCCTGATGTTTTTCAATAAAGACATACTTCATTTCTGGCGTTTCGCGAAGTATGTCGCTGCCTTTGGAGTATGGCCAGCTCTTCATCCTGTTCCGGCAGCTCACGTTCAGAGGAAGTCTGCTGATTTTTCTGTTTACTGCGCCAGTTGTAGAGCTGTGATTCATACAAGCTGAGTCCACGGCCTGCGGCAGCAACACCGATGCGTTCCGCAAGCTTTAGTGCTTCACTGCGAAATTCAGGCGAATGCTGTTTACGGTTTTTTTACTGGTTGATACTGTTTTTGTCATGTGAGTCACCTCTGACTAAGATCAGGGTACATCATAGAAATCAGTGCACAATAAGCAAACTCAACGTGTGTGGATGTGGCAATATATTTAACGCGATATCACGATTTACTTACGGTATCATCATCCCTTATTTGCCTGAATTGGATTTTCAGTTTTGCACTGGCCATTGAAGTACTAATCAGTACTTTCGCTAACAGGATGTAGCGTGGCCAGCAATTTTATATGCAGATTGATGGGGTACTAGCTGTCGTTTGGGTATATCAAATGCGTGCGTAAATACCTTATTCTAATATCTTATTAATTTTAACTTTTGTATATCCTGTAACAGGATTTCCCCTCTTCGTTGATTGATGCATCTTGGTGTCAGCAATGTCTTCATAGTCCACATGAGGACATCCCTATGAAAAAGCATTTTTCCGGCAAACAGAGTATCAGTATAGCCGGAGGAGCGTGAGCTCTGTAGCAAGCGCATCCATGTCCGATGCACTCTTTTATACCTGGTGTAAGAAGTATAGTGGTATGGAGATACCCGAGGTCAAGCCCCTGAAGTCGCTTGAGGAAGAGGGCGCAGACTCCAGGTGTTGCTTACCCAAGCTATCCCGATAAGGACGCGCTTCAGGTGACTCCAGGACTAAAGTACTGATGGCAGACCCGAAGCGAGGCACCGTTTTATATGTGATACGACTGCTCTGACGCAACGTCTTGCTGCAGGCTGACTTGTCCCTGTCGACCTGCGCGATGAGACTCAGAGTCCTGCTCAATACGTATTCTGATACGTATTGAGCAGGACACATCATTGATGCTGTCACTAAAGCGCAGACGTTTTGGCAACCGCCACATCTGGTAGTACTGCACCGTGAAGGGGCTCATGCTAATCGCAAGCACGTTTACCATCTTTATCATCTGAGCTGCCAGGGCGTGAAATGCAGATGACGTCGTAAAGGGCTGGTCAAGAACGCTTGCCGTAACTCTGTCCGGAGGTTCAAAACCTGACCAAGTCGATGGATTTTGCCATGGACACGCTGGTTACTGGTCGCAGAATCAAATGCCTGACCTGCGTGGACGACATTTACGAAGGAGTGTTTAACAATAACCACAGTATTCGGGATTTCAGGTCTTCAGGTCTTCAGGTCTTCAGGTCTTCAGGTCACGCGTATTCTGGACTGCATTGCACTGTTTCAAGGCTATCCGGTGACGATAAGACCTGAACAGAATCCAGTCGGACAAACTAACGTAGAACATATTTCCTGAGCGCTTTAACGGGCTATTTCGCGATGAATGTCTGAATGAGCACAGGTTCAGGGATGTCGTTTGCTAAGGAAAGTCATTATGGCTGGCGACAGAATTATAACGAGTATCATCCACATTCAGTACTGAATTATCAGATGCCATCAGAGTTTGCAGCACGGTGGTGGAATGGCGACATTACTAACAGATAGCTGCATCTAATCCTGGGGGCTGGTCATCTGGTGGCAGACTTGTGCACAATTAGCAAACAACACAAATGTACATTGATTTAATCTTCTTTACGAAAGTTCATGGCATTCATCCCCGATGCCAACTTGGCTATACCGACGCTTGCATTTTATTTTAATGCTGGTTGCGCAAGCACGTGCTCCAAAGAGAAAATCATGAGCACGTTCATAAAATGGATGTGTGAAACCAGCTTTTTTTTATGTTTTACAAACCTTGAGAGTGGATTGCCGGGAAGACAAGGATAATGCTGATTGACATATAAATAATATGTTCATTTTTAATATGTTGTGCGGGTATCGTATAATGGTAATTACCTCAGTTTTTTTCTGACTGATGATGTGGGTTCGATTCCCACCACCCGCTAAAGAAAAGCAGTTGGACGTGTTTTTGGGCACTGACACAAATTGTGTGGGATATTTTCATTACCCTATATCATCCTGTTCTGTGATAACTTATATTTGTTAACTACAGTTCCAGTGCTTATTTTTTATCAATATGAGGATAGTGCATTGCTGGAGGGTGTAGCAATTTCCTGGAGGTGCCAGTGATGCACTATCTCAATGTTGTTAATATAACGAAAAGAGATGTTCCTCAGTGCGAGGGTGGTTTGTAGAATTGTTTGGCGGGAAAACCACAGAATATCTGTAACCAATCAGATATTCTTCGGGAGGCACCCGACATCTCAGATTATCAATACCTGTAATCTCATGCAGTTAACCGCCGTCTCGGCGGTTTTTTTTATCTTCTATAGTAGAGGAATCTTATGCGCAGAATGACGATTTTGGTATTATTCCTGCTTGTTGTACTGACTTGGGGGACCACATGGCTGGCTATGCGAATAGCCGCTGAAACTATCCCCCCAGTTTTTGCAACCGGGATGAGGTTTATGTTTGCTGCACCATTCTTAATCAGTATTGCATGGTTAAGAAAAATACCAATTTTATTTCCACCCGGACAACGCTTATTCCAGCTTGTAATTTGTATTTTTTATTTTTCCATTCCTTTCTCATTAATGATTTATGGTGAAACCTATGTCAGTTCCGGACTCGCATCCCTTATATTTGCGAATATGCCTGTAGCTGTTTTGATAGCTTCATCTTTGTTTTTGAAGGAAAAAACGAACTCAATGCAAATTATGGGTTTAACTATCGCAATAGTTGCACTGGCGGGCATCCTTCTTGAGGAATCGAAAACAAGTGCAGAGAGTCACTGGCAGGGGATTATTGCTCTTGTTTCTGCGGTAATCATTCATGCCATAATATATACTCAATGTAAGAAAAGAAGTTGTACTGTCTCTGTGGTAACGTTTAATGCGCTCCCGTGCTTTCTGGCAGGATTGATACTTTCTGCGACAGGATGGTTCTTCGAAAGACCCGAGGTATCGACCTTCTCTGTGTACTCAATATTAGCCACCTTGTATCTCGGTGCTTTTGCCGGAGTTTTTGGAATATTGTGCTACTTTGCCCTTCAGCAAAAGGCCAGTGCCTTTCAGGCTTCTCTTGTTTTCCTTATTTTTCCATTGATTGCGGTAAGCCTTGAAAGCTGTATATATGGATATGGAATTTCAACTCAATCAATGCTGTTTATTATACCGCTAGTTATAGGGCTATTTCTGACTCTGTTCTTACGTCGAGTGCCTGTAACCAACGGACATAGAGATAGTTCATCACAAAAAGCTAATGAAATTGCTGAACATGCGGAGAATTCCTGAAAACTTGAAGAAAAGACTTTTCGTTTTCAGTTGTTAATGTAGGCCATTACACTTAACGGATGGAAGGGGCTTCCCCTGAATATGCACCAGGTTAACTCTTGTGCAATTATGAGGGTAAGCATAGTCCGGATGGATTCGTTATGACTATTGCTACTATCGTGTCGATCTAGCTAAAAATATGCTTACTGTTCACGGTATTGACCAGGATGGTAAACGGCTTTGGTTAACACCAGAATATCACGAATTGGGCTTCCTGAGCTGATTGCTGATTTGCAGCCCTGTGTTATCGGGATGGAGGCATGTTCCGAAGCTCACAACCAGGCAAGGTTATTTCGGCAAGTTGCGAACGCTTCTGGTACAGGGGGCTCGCTCAGTACTGACTGGTGCTGAGAAAAGGACTGACTCATTCAGTCGTTGGGACTGTTCACTGGTCGAGCGCAGAGGATACTGGCGCGTAGTTGTGGCCATCGCCGCCAAAAATGCAAGGCTGTACTGAGCATCATTGCATTACGGTTATGATTTCAGACTGTATTCAGCCAGCTAAAGCACGCTGCAACAGTATGACCATTTGACCTACAACTCGTTGATGATAAAGGGTTATACCCCGTGAGGAATATCTGCAAAACGTACAGGATATACATATCCGCTTAGCGAACAAGAACCTCACGAGCGTCTTTCATCAGGGGCCGAATCGATGACGATTCATTATGACCGTTTATAGTACCGCAGTCTTTTCCCTTTATTTTTAATGAGGACGCCTGGTTTTTCAAATTCCTATACGTCAAGCAGGCAAAAACATAAAAACTGGCGTTGACATGCCGGGGAAGCCCTTATAGTACGTTTTCGTACGGTTGGGCTTCAGACCCCGTAAACTCCAGGCAGCAGCCGTGGTTAAGATAATGTTGAACGGCAACCGCCTCCCAAATCCTGGTCTGGCAGGTAGTAGGTGTTGGCTCCGCGCTTGCCGTTGGTGGTTGTTCTGGTAACGGTGATTTGCCCTGTTTGTTCCAGTATCTGAATTGCCCGCTTAACACTCTGTCGACTAATACCGGAGAGGCTTACCAGTTCAGTGATTGAGATTTGATTTTGTCCGGCAGCAATGACGCTGGCGATTACACGTAGGATTGAATTTGTCGTTTTCAATGTCAGCGCCCCTTATCTCTGCTAGGCCATGTTTTTTCTTGCGGCTGTCTGGATGTCGTCCGAAGGTCATCGAATTGTAGTTCAAAGAAAAAGATATCGAGCAACGCGCGTTCTTTTTCTCCTTAAGATTTTAATTCTTATTAACATCTTAAGGATGTCGCTCAGGCCAGACGTGATGCGGCTCTCAGGGTATTATATGGGGGAAATTTCCCTATATAATTTTTGACGCCAATAAATAAAAATAGCTGCATATTAGCGCTCCTAATGCTGCAGGGTTGCTCAATTATTCATCACGCCATTTAACTAGACCGCAGTATCGCTTGTTTTTTCAATTTCCTATACATGCCCCCCCTTTCATTCAATAAAGGACAATTGCAGGTTTTATGATGCCGCACGCATGGGTATAACGAGTCAGAGTATCGATATTCGCCTGGTAATCTGCGTGTTGTCTGGTTTTATGCAGAGTATATAACCTTTTTCAGACACAGCCACCAACATATGCCGCGCCAGCGGCATGGAAGGCGGCACTCCGTTGTTGCATATTATACCGGAGTAAAACCGCCGAAGCCCGGCGTCAGCCGGTACTGATTGATAGATTTCACCTTACCTATCCCCAGCCCTGCTAAGCCATACCTGCTTTCAGCCATGACAGAGCTTTTGTGCGCGGTCGGAGTGGTCCCGACGAGGGTTTACCCGAAGTCGGGGCGTATCTCCGCGTTAGCGGGCCGTCAGGGCCGCTTACGAGCGTGTACTGAGAACATCCAGCCAGAAGACTGACAGCGATGACGATTTATAGTTACAACATTCATAATTAAAAGCGATGTTGTTCCCGCCCTTCGGGCGGGGGCGGCCTCGCTTTTCAGTTATGAGGGAGGGGCTTTGTGGTTTCAGTTCTGCGCGGGACCGGGGTTTTTCTGGAGGTTGTCTTTGTGTGTTGTAACTAAAGTGGCTCCGGTTGGGGCCCGCCGCTTGCGGTGGGAGGTGCATATCTGTCTGTCCACAGGACAGGCAGTGAACAGGTTTTCTTTTTAAATGAATGTAATTAAGTAGTTTAAAGGAGATATAAACAGGTGTTTAAAAGATACATTGCACCCTGTAAGGCTGGCGGATGGCGCTTTATGACATGAACGGTTGTAACCTTATGGGGAAGTCCCTTGCAGTTAAATGTGGATAAGCAAAATTCCTCGTCTGTGAGGCGTGTTTTGTATCAAAAACAGGAGGGACCGGATGCACCTGAAGGTGGATGATGAGGTTGTTTTTTGTATGCGGTGCTGTTTTTTTGTTCGCCGACAGGCTTCAGGCGTGCAGATGCCTCCGGTGCGGGCCGGATTATTCAGAGGAGGTCACTTTCAGGGGGAAGCTGTGGCCAGCCGGCTGTAATTGCGGTTACGTGACAGAATCATGCGCTCCTTCACACGACGTTCCACTTCGCGTTTTACCGCCTCACGATTGGCAGTGAAGCGCCCTTCCGAGATTTCACGCGTCAGCTGCCGTTTCACCAGGGTGACGATATCCTGACGTTCCCTGTTCGCATCACGACGCGCACGGGCACGTTTTATTCCACGGGACTTAAGCTCTGTCTGGTAACTGCGGAAACGCTCACGCACAAAACGCCAGGCTTTCGCTATCAGTTCATCCATACCCAGTGCATCCAGTCCCTGCTTCTTGCGCTGTCTGTTTTCCCATTCCACACGACTGCGGCGTGCGGAAGCCACCGCCACCTCAGACACATCGAGAGCGGCAAACAGTGCCGGTGTGAACGTGATGTCGGTCGGAATGTAGCACCCGATAAGCGGGTCATATTCCGTCTGGTAGGTAATCAACCCCAGCTCTGACAGGAACGTCAGGGCTCGGGTGGCACGAGTGATGGAGAGTTTTCCTGCACCGGACTCTGTCGCCAGTCCGCACTCAATGGCCAGCGTGGTGATGGAGCACTGGACGCGGTTGGCCAGCGGATCATAGTGAAAACAGAGCCCCTGCAGCAGCGCATCAATGGCCCGGCGACGCAGTACCGGTGGCATGCGCCGACGCAGACCACGCGAACGGGCATGCGCCACATGAATGGCGAAATCAAAACGGGAGGTGAAGCCCACCGCCTTTTCCATCAGTTTTTCGCAGAACTTCAGCGTTCCGGCACCTTTACGGGGTGTAAACACCGGATTCGGGTTCTTTACCTGGCGGTAATACGTTTGTTGAAGATCAGTCACACCATCCTGCACTTACAATGCGCAGAAGGAGTGAGCACAGAAAGAAGTCTTGAACTTTTCCGGGCATATAGCTATACTCCCCGCATAGCTGAATTGTTGGCTATACGGTTTTTAGATGGCCCCGGTAATCTTTCTGTACTCGCCAAAGTTAAAGAAGATTATCGGGGATTTTGCTTTTCTGGCTCCTGTACATCCACATCAGAACCAGTTCCCTGCCACCTTATGGCGTGGCCAGCCATAAAATTCCTTAAACGATCAGCAATCTATCACGCACACCAGAAACAGGCAAGAATGTGATGTCGCTACATTTCAGTTAGCTAAAAGCACTCTTCTGCTTTATCAGTTCGGCAATCATCTCAGCCTGAGTAACACCCTCAGCTTCACACATCTCCTGCAATTGCGCTTTTAACGCAGCAGGAATAAACACTCTGAGTTCTTTATGTGTGGCTCGTTTTCTTGCCAGGGATGCCTGCTGACGTTCTGCAAGCGTCAGAGGATTACCTTTTCTGTATGCTCGCTTTGTACCTGATGAGGAAGTCACTGCATTTTCTGTCTGCGACATCTCGCCTCCTCAATTCTCAAACAGGGATCGTTTCGCAGAGGATACTACAGTTTTTTGAAATCAGCGACTTGAAAGTTGTGACGATGATCTGTGTTGGCGCACAAATCATGTCTGATTACGACCGTTTAATGTGATTTTGATAATGAAATGACTGAAAAGATGGAAATGCCTTAACCTGTGTGCCGGCCCCGGGCGGGACCGGCTGTTTCTGGCATGTCGGGTGTCTGCCCCTGAAATACCTCACACTTCCGGAAAGCGGGGACTTCCGTCCCCGCCCGGCAGCTTACTTCCGTGCTTCGTAGGCCAGAGTTACCTGCACCACTGTATTTCCCCTGTGAATATTCAGCTCACATAACCGTTCCCTGAATATCAGTAAAAAACACAACACCGTGGCGCACACGGCGAGCACCCCGATAAGGGCATATTTCGTCATAAACTTTGACCTCTCTGCAAGGAAGAGGCTACAATCAGTAGTGTTAAGGTACTTCATGCAGGCCTCACGAGTTAATGGATTAACAAGTGGGGTCTTCGCATTTCTGGTACCTGCGTCTTGCCTGAACCAGAAAGGCTCAGACACCCGCCGCGATAATACCACATTCCCTGTTACTGACCATTCCCTCCATTTCCCGCTTTTCACTACAGAAACGCCGGGGGCGGGGAAAACTTGCTTTTTCCCGTCCCCGGGGTTGGACAACTGAGCAACGCGAAGGCGTCAGTGGATTTTTATGATCCTTCCAAACTCTGCTTCCATTTTTTTCATATCCTGTTCTCTTACTGCGACTATCAGTTGTTTTCCTGATTTTCGTGCCACTCTGGCAAGCTGCATGACGGCAGATTCATTATTCAAATCAGACCATCCTGTACAATTAAAAATAATAATATGCTCACTGGCGTTCAGCGCATTCCTGATAAAAATAACAGCATAATCATTTAATGTTCTGTCAGAACAACTGTAAATCTGGCTGAAATCATAATACTTATAATCAGTGATATTCAGTTTATTTAAAAAGCTATCAACTTCGAAGCTGATTCCCCCACTATAAGAACATTATGATTAGACGATGTGATTAATTCTGATACTGCCTGATAGTTCATTTGTTCACCTTTCATTAACAGAGAAATAAGTTAATAATGTAATATGCTTCATGCTTTTAAATATCGCATTTCAATGAGAACTCAATAGCCACAGAAATATCATTATTTCCGTGAGCACCATACCCAGGGCGGAACAGGAGCGCTGTCTGCCCACAGACCACGTTTCTGCTGTCGTACTTCTCCCTGCAGGACAGGAAGAACAGGATCGGTGTTGTACTGCTCATAAACCCATGCATCGCCTGCACGGACCATAAACTGATTAACATTCATTCCGTCTGGTGCATAAACCTGCCCGAGAATACGACCATAATGATCTCGCTGAAAATATGTGACAGTAACCGTTTTTCCCGCAACCAGAGATTTCATTATTTTTTCAGACCACCGTCCATATTCCTGTTTCTTTTCAGGTGCATCCATATTAACAAGACGGACACGCACCGGATGCTGAGATAACATGACGTCAATGGTATTGCCATCCAGAACACGCACGCCCCGTCCATGAATATCAGCAGAAAATACCTGACATGAAAAAACAAATAATACCACTGGTATATATTTCTTCATTTTACTCTCCGTCACTGATTACTTTTCGTGATTGCATGAATTCCATGCCGGGATGAATAATGGCTCACGTATCACGCAAAAAAATAAACCGTTGAGTTGTGATCAATTCAACAAAATAAGATGAGGTGACTTAATACACATATGGCTATGTGTTACTAAAAACGCTGGTCAGCCAGCCTGACCAGACACATAAGAAACAACGTCTCATGCATTATTCAGCCTCCTGATACCTGGAGTAACGGAGGCTGCTTTTTCTGTCACATATTTCCCGTGAAGGCGTTACCGGTTTCCGTGGGTAACATGTGACGGAGATTATATTTTTAATCTCCGTGTATTCATCATACCTGCTCTTGCTGACAGGATAACTGTGTTATATCGCAGGCTACCGGATGTGGCGCTGAATATAACGGTCATAGATAAGTCATACATGCCCTGCTCAGGGGATTAGCGATAAGACGGACCGGGAGAGTCATCTCCCGGTTTTTCTTTATCCTGCCGCGAATACAGCCCGGCTGTCTGTCAGATTCACCGGATAACCCTACTGTTATGCATGCCACTGTCACCTCCTGCTTCTTGAAATTCATCACATTTTTTATCCCTGCTGGCTTACCCGGGATGTGAAATATGTTAATTCTGTGATGTCCGTTTGAAAGACAGGGCAACTCCTTCTTACACCACTATAATAATAACGATCTGCCATATAAGTCTGATCCCCCGGAGCTCCGCGACGGGGGTTATTTTTATCGGCACTTACACCGACATGCAGATGCCCTCTTCAGAGCAAAATCCCGCCATGCTTCACAGGGTGCCAGCCGGGCCGCATTCTGCCAGACCTCTGCCGCTTCCCTGAAAAAGCCACGAATCTCCTGACGGGCGGCATGACGCCCCTCGCGCTGATAGCGATAAATACTGCTGTGTTCAGATAATCCACTGGACACAGCCATTTTTTATCCCTCCTCTTGACCCGACACCCGGATTATGTCAGAAACATTATGAAACATCCCTGAACGGTTGGATGTTTTTCTCCATCAAAACTCTGGATGTCTGTTTTCCCGATTTTTTTCGCTGTTGCCCTCTGTCATACAGAGGGCGCTTTTATTATTCTGCCAGGATCGCCCGCAGCTCATCCTTGATCCGGTTCTGTCTGCGCACCTTTTCCAGGCGCACCTGCGCATACTGTTCTTCTTCCTGTGTGATATGTTCTGTCACATAGCCTTCTGTATCATAGCGGCAGGCACCGGCTTTCATAGCGCCAAGATAGCTTTCTGAACGGGTGATGGCCTTCAGTGCCCTGCGCAGTTTTTTATGAGAGAGCGGGATATTCCGCTGAGACACCTCATCCAGTAAAACTTCCCGGATACCACAGGCAAGAAGCCGGGGCGTGTTACCGTCAAACAATCCCGGCCACCAGGGTTTCAGAGTGTTCACCGCCTCATCCAGCGAGGGCAGCGTCAGATAAATGGACAGCGCCTGTCTGGCCTGTGCTTTCTTCGCCGCCAGCTCTGCTTCCCGGGCAGCCTTCTCCGCCAGTTTCTGCTTTTTCACCTTCCATTTTGGTGGCGTGGTGACATTGATGATGGTTTTCCGGCTCCGGGTCGGTGTTTCCCCTTCCGTTTTCCGTTTCAGTGTCAGTACCGGTCGTTTCTGCTCTGTCATGATTGCCCTGACCTTTGTGAAAATATGTCCTCCAGGTCGTTGAAACTACTCACTATGATATTAAGCTGACCTCAACGACCTCTGACATATTAATACCGACAATTAAAGATGTTTTTTAAACCATTGCGTCTGTACTGCCGCCACACGTTCAAAAAACGCGCCTTCATAAATATCATAATGGCATGCGTCAGCTTCCTCGTATAATTCCTTAGTACCAGAAGCAACAGCATCATATAAGGCTCTTCCCTGTTCTGGTGGATTAACACTATCCTGGCCGGCAATAACAACCAAAACTGGGCACTGTACTTTGGCTGCGCTCTCTGCCGGTTTATATTGCAACGTCTCCATAACCGTAAGGAAAGGTATTTTTATATCCATTTCAGGATACTGACCTTTTACCTTCTCGAAGAATACCTTTGATTCATTATCACTCAGTACCCGGGTAACCCCCACAAACATCTCTTTCCCGGTATTTTTCTTCTTTTCTGCCATTTTATTCAGCGTGGACAGAAAAGAAGCTTTCTCCAGTTCATTCATTTCTCCGGTAACCAGAACCTCACCGTCAGCAAAAGCCAGCTGGCTGACAATACTTTTCACTCTTTTATCCTGCGCAGCTGCATTGAATACATGACACCCACCCAGCGATGTTCCCCATAATCCTATACGCTGATTATCAATACATACCTGCTTTTCTGCCCAATTGATAACTGAAATAATATCTTCGGTCTGCATTGCCGGAACCAGACGACCTCGTTCCCCTTCACTCTCACCGAATCCACGATAATCAAAAGTAATCGTTGCAAACCCGGCTTCTGTAAACGCATTCGCAAAGGAAGGCAGCAGAACATTCCGGATACCGCAAAATCCATGGCATAAGAGAATCAAAGGATGTTTTATATTTCCTTCCGGGACACGAAATGTCAGGGCAATACCTTCAGGGAGTTTGTGATCCGTAATTTTCATAAATATCCTGTGTTATGTTGTTTATTAATAAGCAGAATCAGCGCCAGCATCATACCAGTCACACAGCCAGAACGCCCAGCACAGTAAGATGACAGGCATAGAACGTCGGGAAAAAATCCCCGTACCAGAAACGGGGTAGTGATTTCCCTGTACAGGACACCAGACCAACAGTCAGCACCGTCATCACAAGGCCGGCCACCGCCGCTGCATCACTGGTGGCAAGGTTAAGCGCCGGAATAACAGCCAGCAGGCAGGCGACCAGCGCCAGACGTTCCATTCTGTCTTCCGCCCGGTACAGCCTGTGGCTGACTGCCAGCATCAGCAGCCCGGCAATGCCGTAACTGGTGCCGGAGAAAGGCAACCACATTGCCAGAAGCAACATGGTCTCTGCGGAACGCCACCAGGTGCGCGTTTCACACCATGTCAGCACCTGTGCCGCAACTGCAAAGGCAAACAGGATATTCCCCTCATACCAGGGAAAGCCGGCCAGATAATATGCGAACTGGGCAATCACCGCCCATCCCCACAGCCGGTTAATGGCCTCCTGCCGGATATGCGTATGACGGGACAGATTCAGCCCCCACACCAGGGCAAACAGCGGAAAGGCCCCACGCCCGACCAGAAACATCCACGACTGGTCCAGATGCAGAATGCGGTTTGCATGGTCCAGAACCATCAGCACCAGTGCCACCATTTTGATGATATCCCGCTGTCCGGGTGACCAGACCAGCAACGACTGCAACCAGGTATCGGTCCGGGCAGCCAGTGAATCATTACGTGTTGTGTTCGTGTTATCCGTTGTCATCAGCGTTTATCTTCCTGTGTCAGTCTCCGCCCAGGGTTTTCTCTTTCTGCAGGTCACGAACCATATCCCGCTCCATCTGCTGCAGTCGCTCCTGCAGCAGATTTTCCCGGGCAACCTCCCGGACCGCTTCCCGCACCCGTTGTGGTTCACGCAGTACACTCTCCGGCAGCGCGGCTTCCCGTTCAGATATGGCAGACCGGTCACGCTCCAGCCCGGCAATATCCCTGACAGCCTGCTCTGTTTTGCCGTCCGGCAGGTCAGGTTTGTTCTCTGCCATTTTACGGACAATTTCATCCGCACGGCGTTCCGTTTCACGGCGGATGGCCTCTTCAGCCTGCCGCTGTGCCAGTACCTCTGCCGTGACCGGTTCGCCATTTCCGGCTCCCGGCTGAACGCTGTTGTCCGGGATATCCCCCCACACGCGACCACCGGTGATGGTACCGGGATTCCACGGACGACCTTCACCGGCGATTCTTACCACCACACCGCTGTCAGGATTATCACGGGCAATCCGGACACCATCCTGCATATTATCAGCCAGCAGGCTCTCTCCGTTACGGCTGCCCTGCAGGGCCACGAACTGCGCATCCCCGCTGCCTTTCACCCGGCCTTCACCACTGAAGCCCCGCAGCCCGTTTCCGTCATCCGTGGTCAGCGGGTTCAGCCAGATACCAGCTGACTTGCCGTTACGGTCAAAAGCCGGCAGTGCCACATACGGCTGCGGATATTTGCGCCCGGGTGCAATAAACCGTGCAGGACTGTCTCCCCCGGCCAGCCCTGCCTGACGGAGAACGGCACGGCCGGCCACCACGTCCCGCAGCTCCCGCGCCGTACTGAACAGCCGCTCTGCATTCATGACCTCCCGGTCCGATTTCGGCTCCAGCACATCGTGGGCAGTTCCTTTCTGTACGGCATTGTTAATGGCATCCGTCCAGCCCTGACGGTTATCGGTATACACCTGCACATGCTGCTTCATACGCGACAGGGCCACGTAGGCTGACTCAAAGCCGGCCATCTGTTTCCGGTTACCTTCCGTGCCTTCAAGCGCAATGGCAAAGGTTTCACTTGCCCCCTGCGCACCGTGGGCGGTGATGGCATAGGCCAGGTCAATATGTTGCTCTGCCCGCTCCTGACCGGGGCGAATCACCCGGGTCTGCTGTCCGTCCGACAGCGTGACACTGTCACCGGAAACCGCTGTCACCGTCCAGACGCTGTTGGCCACATAACCGCGCTCCCGGTCACTCTTCGTGAAGCGCATCCGGTCACCGGTTCCCACCCGGATGGTGTCCGGAGTGTACAGTGTGACGCCTTCAGCCACCGCCTCCCGGGGCGAAATCAGCCGCGTGTTACCTTCCGCATCCTGCAGGGTTATCAGCCCGTCATCCTTGCTGATACCGGCAATCCGGTGATACACATTATCCACCAGGGCAAGTGCGTCCCGATGTGTCTCCCAGGTGGAGAGACGACGCAACTCCCCGTCGCGTATATTCGCTGTGTTCAGGACAGGCACCATGACCTGCTCTTTTCCCAGCTCACCGGCCTTTTCCCGTGCATCATGAATCATGCTGTTCAGTACGCGCCGGTCCTCATTCAGATGCGTGACAATCAGCGTCTGCTCCCGTGCTTCCGGCGTCCTGCCGGTATAATCGCGGACAATGGCTTCATACAGTGTCATGGGAATATCCGGAAAAGCCTCACCTTTCAGCATCGCCTTCTGCTGCGCTTCTGCCAGTTTCGCTTCCTGGCTGTGACTGAACTCCGTCACGGAGTGCTCCGGTACCCATGCGCCCTCCTGACGTGGCACCTGAGACGGTTTCACACTCTCAAGCCCGGACAGTGCCCTTTCCACATCCCGGTTAATCAGGCTGTATACCGCCTCCCGCAGCTCCGGCGTCTGGCGCACAATCTCCTTCATGATGGCCACATCGGCAGTACTGCGCGTCTGCTGGAGACGGAAAGGCTGACCGGGCGCGATGGCCTGCAACTGGTCCGTGTCACCACTGGCCACGGCACGACCGCCACCGGCCGCAATCAGGGCGTATGCCCGTGCCATGTCGGTATTGCCCACCATAGAGCTCTCATCGAGCAGGAACAGCGTGTTGCTGAAATTCGGCGTTTCTCCGCTGCGCTGCAGCAGCTGCGTGTCATGCAGAAAGGACGCCAGCGTCTGTGCATCCACGCCGGCGCTGCGCATCTCACCGACCGCACGGTGCGTGGGCCCCAGCCCCACGACACGGGGACGTTCACTCTCCGGCAGCATGTTCACGGCTGACATCACCGCCCGGAACTGTGTGGTCTTACCCACACCGGCATAGCCCTGCACCACCGTGAAACGGTCGGACGTTTCCAGTATCATGCGGGTAGCGGCACGCTGTCCTGATGTCAGTTTATCCATGAGTTCGCCAGGTACTCTCTCCATCAGTGGCGTGACCGCCTCCTTACCTTCGAGAATATGGCGAAGAATGCTCTTTTCTGCCTCATACGACGCACGGGAAACCAGCAGGCCTGTGCCATAGCCTTTTGCCACATCCACATACAGTAAATCACCGCGTTTTATCTGCGCATTGATTTCCCCTCCCAGTTCAGTAAAACTGGTTCCTTCTGCAGCAAACGACTTCGCCTCTGTCAGCAGGTCCACCATGCTGAAGGCCAGGTTTTTACTTTCCACCACAGGAAGCGCCAGATGAATAGCCTGCTGTGCCGGCGTGTGAAGCCCGGTTTTCTGCAGACTGATAGCGGTTTCCAGCAATGTCTCACCGGCACGCGCCTTTATCTGCTCAGAAACCACCGTAAAGGAGGGATGGCGGGCAAGTTTTTCCGCAGTACGGGTTTCATCCAGTGAGGAATACAGCCGGACATCACGACCGCTGCGGGCCAGACCGTTCAGGGTGGCGTTGTCCATTGCCATCTGTGTGACGGAGGCAAAAACCTTCGCACTGTCGCTGACGGAATGCCCAGGCGTTTCCACCCAGCCGTTCTCCAGCTTCAGTGCCATGAATGGTGAATCGCTCACAGGCAGGGAGGCCGGTTCAGCCCGCCCCGGCACAACAACCGTCATCGCATCTTCACTGACGGATGCCACCTGCAGGCGGTCACCGCCGGAGACGCGGAGTCCGGGAATTTTCCCTGTCACCCTCAGTCGCTCGCCGTCTGCCACCGGCATTTTTTCCGGCCGGAACAGCGACCAGCTGCTGTCCAGGGAGGAAATACGCACCACCTGCGTTTCACCCTGCGCATCCCGCAGGGTCAGGCTGTTACTCTGCGCCGTCACCCGGTCGATAACATAGCGGTCATGACTGCGTGTCTCCGGGTTCCACTGCTCCATCACCATCCCCGGACGGTACATATCCCGCAGATAACGGCTCCGGCTGTCCAGCCAGACCGGCGACAGGGCGGTCATGGTTACCTCCGGGCGTCCGAGCACGCCCTGTGTTTTCAGCTCACTGCGAATGGCCTGTGTCAGTATGGCCTGTTCCCGTACCCCGCTGACCTGTGCCACGCTCTCTTCTCCGGCTTTCACGCTGGCCGCAAAATCTCCTGCCAGCCGGGCATAGCGGACATTACGGTCCGGTTCACTGATGATGGTGGCCGGTCGCTGTTCTCCCCCCTGCCAGCGATATGTGTTCACCCCGGCATCCTTCATGGCCATCAGCGCACTGCCTGTACCGGTTCGCTGCCCGCTGTCGGTTATCAGGACCTGTACGTTATGACGTGCGGCACCGTCCAGCAGGGTTAACGTCTCTTTCAGGGAGAGTTTTTCGCCCTGGTCAACGATAACAGTACTGCCCGGCGTGAAGGCCATGCCTTCCAGCAACTGACGACGTCCGGTTATCAGCTCACCGGACAGCCGTTCATCCTGCTTCAGGTTCATCTGCGAGCGACGGTCAGCAGCGATAATCTGCACTTCCCGCCCCTGCTCCCGGGCCATCATGACCAGTTCAGCCACCCGCTCACGCTGCCCGGCTGCACCGCCCTGCCCGGACACAATGGCCAGCGACGGACGGTCCTGTGCCAGAACACTGACCGCATCGCTGTAACCAGCCGTCCGGGGGACACTTTTCTCCGGATGTACGGTCACCCGGTTCTGTTTCATGATGTCACGACTGAGTGCCCGGACGGACAGCTCATCGAGCACATGAATTCCTGATGTGAACAGCCCCTTCTCACGGTCGAGGGGGATAAGCTGCTCACGACTGATGGCCTCATCGATACCGGCGCGTACCCGTTCAATCACACCATTTTCCGGCGGCAGTATACCGACCGTTCTGGCCAGCACGTCCGTGTACGTAAACTGCACTTTTCGTTCACTTAATCCGGCAATCGCCTGTGTCACCGCCTGCTGCACATCCGGCCCCTCCTGTGAAACAGCCCCGGGCGCCTGCGTGCGGGTCTCCGCACGCTGATCCGCCGCGTCACGATATGCCCGGATGTCGAACCCGGTTTCCTTCAGCGTCTGCATCCATTCAGCCATTCTGACTTCAGGATCGACGTGCTGTTTGGATTTTCGCGTATCCAGTGCCGCCACATCCCGGGATTTCAACGAGGCGTCCTCCCCGACGGCCTCCCGGATAGTCTGCGAGCGTCCGGAAAAGGCCTCCACCGGTACGCCCGGCATTTCCCACATACCGTGCTTACCGACCACTTCAGTTTCATAGCCCAGCGCCTCAACCTGCTCTTTCAGTTTTTCCCGGTAGAGCCTGCCAAAGGCAATCTGATTAGCGTACACATTCTCAATGAACCCCGTTTTCCCCACTTTGTCACTGCTCAGTGTCTTCCATTCGCCGTTATGCTGCGTGACATTAGCCACCACCGCATGCGTGTGTAACTGTGGTTCCTGATCGCGACTGGTGTCGTGGTTAAACAGTGCCATAACCAGATTACCGGTCAGCACCGTTTCTGACTGTCCGTCCGTCATCACCCGTGTGGAGGCCAGCGCCTCCACCTGACGGACAGCAAAATCCACGGCCTGGTTATGTGCTTCAATAAGACGTTTGTCCCCCCCGAGCATGGCCATCATGGAGACACTTTTGGGAGCGGAAAAGGTCAGGTCGTAGCCGGGACGATGCCTGTTACGGCCATCCTGCATGCGGCTTAAATCCGCCCCGTCTGGCAACCTGCCCTCCAGAAGGCGGGTAAAGACATCCTTATCGACACTGCCCTGCAGCCCCAGTTGTTCAGCCCCCTGGCCGGCCCAGCGTTCTCCCATGCTGCCCAGCACATAGTAATTATCCTTGTCGGTATAATAGTTCCCGGCACTTCCGGCCGATCTGACCTGCGCAATACTCATCATAAACGTATATCCCTTTGACATATCCCGGCATCAATCCCACAATGGATATACACAAGACATATCCACATAAGGAGGCAAATAATGGAAACCACCGTATTTCTCAGCAACCGCAGCCAGGCGGTCAGACTGCCAAAAGCGGTTGCATTGCCGGAAAACGTAAAACGCGTTGAAGTGATTGCTGTCGGACGAACCCGAATCATTACGCCTGCCGGAGAGACATGGGACGAATGGTTCGACGGAAACAGTGTCAGCGCTGATTTTATGGATAACAGGGAACAGCCTGGTATGCAGGAAAGGGAGTCATTCTGATGCTGAAGTTTATGCTCGATACCAACATCTGCATTTTTACGATAAAGAACAAACCCGCCAGTGTCAGGGAACGTTTTAACCTGAACCAGGGGAGAATGTGCATCAGTTCGGTCACTCTGATGGAGCTGATATATGGTGCAGAAAAAAGCCAGATGCCTGAACGTAATCTCGCTGTGATCGAGGGATTTGTTTCCCGCATTGACGTTCTGGATTACGACGCTGCTGCTGCCACACACACCGGCCAGATAAGAGCAGAACTTGCCCGTCAGGGACGCCCTGTCGGGCCATTTGATCAAATGATCGCAGGTCATGCCCGCAGTCGGGGACTGATTATTGTGACTAATAACACCCGGGAATTTGAACGTGTGGGCGGCCTGAGAATTGAAGACTGGAGTTGACCTGTTCATCAGAAATCATCTCCCGGCTCAACATCCTCCCCGCGCTCCCGGTGCACATTAATGTTCACCTCTTCACGACGCTGCATCTGCTGCTGGATGTCCGGATGATTTTCCTGTTGCCATGCCTCATAAGCGGCCATATCCACCACTTCACCGGATTCACTGATCCCGGGTGGCAGTTGCTGTTCCATCTCTTCTTCCGGTTTCATTTTCAGTTCCTGCTCGATCCCCCCTGCCGGAACATTCACACCTGAATCTGACTTCTTATCGTTGATGGCAGGAGACACCGGCTGTTGCGGCTGTTCAGCCTGAGTCACGTCTTCTCCGGAAACAACCTCCGGGACATCCGGTTCGAAGAGGCTGGCCATCTGACGACCTTCTGCTTCCCTTGCGGCAAGTACGGCACTCAGACGGTTCTCCATTTCCGGGTTGATGTCACGCGGAATAAACTCCGGAGCGACCTTCGGTCGTGTCTGATATTTCAGAGAGAGTTTTACTGCCGGATACGGTCCGGGCAGGGTGACATAACAGGTCAGATCCGGCAGAGACTGAATGTCGGAATAACTGACCAGCGTCTGGCGCTCCATATCCTTACCGGTCGATACCCCGTCACGTACCGGATCAGCACCGTAGGAATACTGCTCGCTGGCTTTCAGGTGCTCTTTCTCACCAATTTCACCGGCAGCAAACTCTGCAATCTTATGGCTGGGAGAACGGAAAAAGGCACGGGTGTTCATGACGTCAAACAGCGAGGCAGCCGCTTTCTCACCGTAGATATCTTCCAGCTGGGCATAGGACTGGATACCAAACACATAACAGCCACCGAACTTACGGGCTTCCGGCAGGATCTCCACCAGGTCCGGCAGTTTGTGTAACGTGGGTAACTCATCACAGAAAAACCACACACGACGGTTACGGTTTTCTCCCATTGCCAGCAGACCACGAATGGCAATGGACAGCCACATGGAGATCACCGGCTTCAGGGAGGCATGGGTGTCGGCATTCGACGAAATAAACAGCCAGCCGTTTTTCTGATCTTCCCGGACACCACGCATCCAGTCACGGATGGTAAAAGACTCACCGTTATGCTCAATCCCCTGCAGGTAACGGATGGCTTTCACGTAGTTGGTCAGCACAGCACGGATGGAAATCGCCGTTTTCTCAATTTTCTCTTCCACCAGGTTGGCCGCCGGTGAATTACGCAGGAAGGTACGCAGTTTTTCGATTTTGATGGAAAGCAGTGTGTCCACCAGTTTGCTGTAGCTGCGGTTGGGGTCATTACGCATCAGGTACGCCGCTTCCGCAAAAATGGTACGTCCTGACCCCTGCCAGAACGGGTCCTCTTTTGTACCCATCGGGATCAGCGTGTTCGCGGTATTATCAAAATCCGGCTGTGTCAGGCACTCCTTCCACAAATCCCAGGCGGCACAGCGGGCATCCAGCGGATTCAGGATTTTATCGATGGAGGGATCATAGTAACTTTTAACAAATTCCCCTGAACGGTCATAAATCACCACCATATCTCCACGCTGACGGGCGTAGTTGGCCAGACGACGGATAACTTCCGACTTACCGGCCCCGACCGTGCCGTGCAGACAGAAGTTCTGGATTTCGGAATCCCGGATAATCGGCAGGTCGCCAATCCGTATATCGGAGTCCTTGCCGTCTTTTTTCAGCATCCGGGCAACGTCTTTCGGATTGTCTGTCAGCTGACGACCACCTGTGACTTCATTTTCGCTCTGTTGTTTACCCTGACGCCCCAGAATCCAGGAGACAACAAAGAAGGTAATCAGGCAAATAACCAGTGCCACAACTGTAGCCAGAACGAATGCGGACCATAGCTGCTCTCCGCACCAGATCATATATTTATCATGCAGTACCTGAGCAGCGTTCATCCGGAAGGTTTTGCCGTAATACTGGATCTCATATACCGGCTGGGACTTGATTAAATCCCGCATGCCTTCCAGCGTGGTACACCACCAGTAAATACAGCCGTTCACAAACGTCTGCCAGCTTATTTTTACCCATAAAACCAGACCAACGAGTATCCAGAAAAAAATAAACAGGCAGTAAAGCATGATATTGGCGATCTGGCTGAACATGCGGATACGCATGGACGCAATCTGACCGCCCTGGGTCATATCCTTTGCGTTAAAACTCATGATGATATTCCGAAGAAAAAAAGTCAGTCAGACTGATTATTAATGATGAAAAGATTAATAACCGTTAAATTCCGGCTTCGCCGGCAACACTTCACGGTCGCACAAAGAATTTGCACAACCGCTCAGTGTTTTCATATTTATTTCGGAAACGCCGGGGAGAAATAAAATTTATTTTTTTCTTTCCGGGGTTGGACCACGAGCAAAGCGAGACATCAGTCAGGAGGCCGGTCAGACCAGCCTCCTGAAGATAATCAGAGAATATTTGCGATTGATTTGGCCAGCTGGTCTTCGAGAACAGGCTTCGCCTCTTCAAATTTCAGGTTAACCTTGTTCGCATTTGAGACCACACGGGTCTGGTATTTATGCTGGTTACCTGTTTCAGTACTGGTCTGAATTTTCGCACCTGATGTGCCCTGACGCAGGGCGGCAACATTATCCGTTGTCACCGTTGTCTTAGAACGCTCTGCAATCTGCACATCCGTGATCATGGTATAGTTCACATCTTCCACCATCGCATCTGCAGCCATACCCACCAGACCAGCAGCAAGGCCCACACCGAGTGTGGCACCGGCAGAATTGGAATTATATCCGGTGATACCGGCACCTAACGCTGCACCAACTGCTGCGCCTTCATAACCACGGTTCAGCCATCCCTGAGACTCCCGCAGATCCATCTTATCGGCCTTCAGCACATTCGCCTGAATCCAGTAGTAGGCTTTATCCGGAGAAGTCACCACCTGATACCCTTTTGCTTTCACAGCATCAGCAATTTTGCCCTGCAGCCCACTCATGTCTTTATCAGACGTGTTTTTGATCTGCAGAAATACCGTGCGTTCGCTGGCGGGTTCAAGCCAGATGGTCTCACTCATCTGAGTCTTCACCTCAAGGTTACGCTTCTTGATTGCTGTGCTCATCGCACCACACCCTGAAAGGGCCAGAGTGGAACTGACCAGTGCAACCATCATTAGTTTTTTTGTTTTCATCATATATTTACTCTCTAATATCTTTTATTTTACTCTTGATAACTTCTTGTTTTTGACGTAACTATTGATTGCATCAATAACACCAACAAATTGATATCTACCGATATCTAATTGAATCAAGAACGCCATAATAACCGTCACTAAAATTGCGCCAAAACCGTATATAATCCCTCCACCTAAAAAAGACCATAAAAATATAACCCCCATATACACAATGAAATACACTTTAAGTTTTGATGATATAACCCTCATTACGGATGATGTCTTTAGGAATTCTTCCGGCAGAGAGAAATATAACATTCTAATCCTTGCCACAATAAACAGAATAATAAGTCCAAGCCATCCTCCGGCTAACACAGCAGTGAGTGTTTCACTTGTCTTTTGTGTTATTAGAAATGACATTAGCAAGGGACAAAAAATCATCCACCCCATGATGATAAGCCCGGGTTTTAATCCCTGCCATAGTGACGGAATTCTAATATCTCCTGAGTCAATATGTTTCTTTAAAACTTCCAACTCACTACTGATAATTTGTTGTGTAATCATGGTCTCTCCATACCCTACCCAACATGTTATGATTATTTTTTATGCTGGTAACTCTTTGCTTTCTCTAAAAGCTCTTTCGGACTATCAGCACCAGGTATTCTTTCCTGAGCCAGCTTTTCTTCATTATATTTATTATTCTGAGTTAATGCTTCTGTTTTATGATGATTTTGTAGTTCAGAATACTGCCCTTTTACAATATTTTCCTCGCCTCGGATGCTGTTCTGAGTATCTCCGATATTACCTCGATATTCTGTGACCATATTATCAACCTGATGTTTTACATCATTACGGATATTACTGTCCTGCGTTCTTTGCTCAATAATGGCCTGATGTCCCTGATGATCAGCAATAATAACCTGGCTGCCACCACCCGAAGGTACGCTCTCCATTCCTTTACCTATATCTCTACGGGATTCACGCCAGGTGTTATCAACACCAGGCTGTACCTGTTCCTGCACAAAAGACCACGCCATAGCCCGACGGCGTTCTGCAATCTCCGGCGAACTGGTATTTGTCAGAATAGCTTCAACATCCTGCGGTGCGTTTTTCATCACATACTGTGCAAACTGTTGCGACAGATCTTCACTCATCTGCCCACTCATACTCTCAGTACGGGATGCCATTTCAGCATATTCATGGCTGCGGGTCATATTCGTCGTGTACTGGTCGTAACTCTGTTTCGCTGAATTCAGGGCTGCAGACAACTGATCCACACGGGAATCAGCATTATTGTCAGTATGGCTGCCGGATTCACTGACTTTGCGGCTGGTAAAGTAATCGCTGGCTTCTTTAAAGTCTTGTGTAGCTCTGGCATCGATATCATGACGAGCATCATGGCTGGCCCGTGAACCACTACTGGCTTCATGTGAGTCAAGATCACTGCCATCAATGCTTGCCTTAGCTCCGGCCTGGAGACCAACCCCTCCACCGTTACCCAATACACTTATGCCTAAATGCCCTTTAGCATAAGCATCACCGTAAAGGCCAAGCGACGCATTTGTACTTCTCGAGGCCAGTTCTCTCGTCGCCTGCTCATTACTGATATTATGCGCCTTCGCATAGCTTTCCACTGCACTGCGCATACGGCTGGCCATCATGGAGTCCTGAGCACTCATCGTGCTGTCAGCACCACCAGTGACAGAGTCACTGCTCCCCCGGTTAGAGCCAAACTGACTGAGTGTGTTCCAGGCACTGGCAATACTGCTGCTGAAACCATGCAGGGCACTTTCGGCTCTGTTCGACGCCTCCCGGGCCATTTCCTGTTGTGCCGCTGCAATCTGACGCGTTGCATTGATACCGACCGGTAACCGGGACATCGCTCCGCTTGCATCCATCACCATATTACCGTCACGGGTCTGTGTGGCGGTTGCGCCACTGCCGGTCTGGTACATCATCTGACCAAACGACGTGGTGCTGTTGGTGCTCCAGCTGAAGCCGTTCACGTTTTCCGTCTGCATGTTGCCGTAGGAGTAATTACCGTCAACCACACTGCCTGCTGCACTGGCCGTTGGACTGATAGATGAAGAGGCGAAGTGGCTGTACACGCTGGAAAAACCTGCGCCAAGGCCTTTTACCATCATCCATGACAACGGGGGGATCATGGCTGAAAGATACCCGGCAGTGGAGGCCAGGTCAGAGTATTTCAGCTGTATCTGAGAGAGTTCAGACAACACGACCGGCGCACCATTCTGTTTCGCATAGAATGTCATGGCACTGTTCAGAATGGCATACAACAACGGCCAGGTCTGCAGCCACATCAGGGCAAACACATACCCCTTTAATACAGACAATGTCAGCTTGTTAAAGACAGCCGCCAGTATCAGGAGCGGGAATATACCAATGGCAATCCCCGTCAGGATAGTCTGGACCATCGGCAGGTTTCGCATAGTTACATGACCAATGGAGACATGTGCCAGACGTTGTTTCTCCATCGATGACGTGGTGGCCAGACTTACCAGGCTGGCGGTGTCACCGTTACGGGCTGCATTACTGGTGATACCCTCTTTCAGGGCATTCATGGTGACGTTCTGGCGCATAATCTGGCTGGCAGACTGACTGGAGCCGTAGAAATAACTGTAACTGTCACTGACCAGTTGTCTGAATAACAGGTCCGGGTCCGGTCTGCCGCCAAATATCTGCTGCACATAATAATGCCAGGTCTTGCCTCCCGTCTTTGTATCGAGATTCAGCCTGTCTTTCAGCGTGACCGACGCATCCTTACAAGTTATGAAATTATTATTGTTGTCATAAACGCCCCGTAGCGGGCTGGGGCGGGAAAAAATCAGCGTGTAGGGGTCAGCGGAGGCCATCAGGTCTTCCAGCGTGTATTTATGATTCAGGTAAATATCACCCAGCACGCAGTTCTGGACGTAGTCCTGGAACAGATTGATGATTTCCGGATTCCGGGACAGGAAATCGGTGCTTTTCACAATCAGATTCGCCCCGAACAGCATCCCCGTTTTGCTGTAGGTGACGCTGTCCGGTTGCGTGAAGATCATCTCGTAACTGGCCACCATTGCATGCCCGATACGGGTCGTCAGTGAAAGTGGCATCGCCAGTCCGACCGGCACATTATCCACCCGGTGAACTTTGACCAGGTCACTGTTATCAATAATCTGCACCGATGTGCGGACATTAACCAGCAGGCTGATAAGCACAAACACGGCCACCCAGCCCAGCAAATCCATCACGTTGTGCCGCTGTACCCACATTACGGCCACCGCGAGAACAGACAATGTGAGCGCAATTTTTTCAATGGAATCCCACGTCCAGGTTCCCATAAAGGCGGCAATGGCGTTCAGGTTATTCCGCAACCACTCACCACCGGCAATCACATAAACTTCATTCACAGCGTGCTCCCTCCGAAGTGATAGTTGTTCTGGTAACGACTGAGCATGCGGGCGGAAAGCTGCTGACGCATGTAGCTCATCTGACGATCGACAACCAGCAGCGCATCCTGCTGTACCTGCACCTGTGACTGAAACGCCGCAATCTGCCGGGTGGCATCATTCATGTTGTCGTTAATATGCCCGATAACCGCTTCGTCATAATTTCCCGTGGCCACCATCGCCCGGGCCTGCTGTATCAGCTCCTGAATGTACTGCAGCAGGATGTCGTAACCGATATAGTCCGTCAGCTGGTAAATCATACTGTTGGAAACACCGAGCATCTGCGGGTCAACCAGGTATTTGAAGACGGGGATGGTGGTACTGGAAATAAAGCCTTTTTCCTTGTCATCCAGAGGCGTGTCACTGACAGCCTTGTTCTGAATGCTGGCCAGAAGTTTAGTAATCTGAGACTTCAGTGCATTATCCCGGCTGATGGTCACCGGTGTGTCTGCCACCACTTTCAGGCATTTATCAGAATCGTTGCAGTGATAAATTTTTGCTGTGCCGCCTTCCATCATGGCCCGGATAATTGAGCGGTCAGTGGTTCTGGCTGACAAGGGTGTGATTTCGCCGTTAGGACCAAACACCAGTGAGCCGGTCAGCGTCATCACAAACTCTTTCAGCTCTTTGTTGCCGTCAAACATTCTGTTTTTGGAAAGCGCATTCCACATGATGTTAATGTTTTTGGTCACCCGCTCCTTATCCTTGTCGCTGGCTTTATCCCTGACGCTGTCAGATTTACCGCCAACGGTACATCCCTGCCGGGAAGCCGCCCAGTCAGCAAAAATATTGCTCTCACCGGCAATGTCCTGACAGACTTTTTGCTGGGACACCTGCGTCCGGGGGAAAAGCCCGCCGATAATCCCCTGCGCCGCCTGGCAGGAACTGAGGTTCATGCTGTTAATGTCGCTTGCCATTTTCTGCAGGAAGTCTTTTGCGGTTTTGATTTCCGGCACCGTTGTCTGCAGGGCAAGGTCAAAAAAGTAACCGGCAGCATTACTCATAATCTGCTTAACAAAACGCTGCAGCTGCTCACCATTAATAAAACTGAACGAACCGAGATAAGCGTCGATGCCGCCACATCCGGCATTGATATCCGGCAGCGTCATGGAAATCAGCTGAACATTTTTGACCTGAGTACGGGCATACAGGGAGCCGCCGTAAGCATAGCCGGCAGCCTGCCCCTGCCAGACGCCCGGCTGTGTGGTATTGGAGGCGAAGCCCAGCTTGTTAAAGAACTGATTCATGTCGCTGTTCACATCCGCTGACGCTGCAGGCGTCACCGTCAGTAAGGCGGCACAAAGAATAAAAAGAGGCTTAATGCGAAGCATTATTGCTGCCCTCCCTTAATGTGTTCTCCCGGCGCATACGGCGTTTCAACAGGAATATCCCGATATTTCCGTATATTAATTCGTACATTGGGAACAGAAAAAATGTAACAAGAAACCCGACTGCAAGCGCATATAACGCATACGGAATGACATATATCAGGATATTCCACATATAAATCGAATTATTTAATTCCTGGTCCATTTTCCACGAATCAATACAGGCATCAAAAATAATATTCATAGCTGTCCATAAAACAATTCCGGCAGTCAGGAATACCAGAGGCAATCCAGCATACCTGTCAGTAATTCTGGAAATGTATTTATAATCTCGTTCTGTACTTCTGATTTTGAGTTCAGGATTATTTTTATTTTCTCTCATTATAAGTTCCCTCTGATATTTCCGATAATTCATTCAGACCAGTCCTGCGGCTGTAATATATTTCAGACACCGAAATCCATCCCACAATTGCCCCCACAAAAAACACAACAGAAACAGAAAAGGTAAGACTCAGCGAAACGACAATTTCTACAGGGCTGGCGGGATAAAAAAGCCCCTGACGGATAAAGGGGATATTCAGGCTGACGATTATTCCCGTCACGATGCCGGATATTCCGGCAATGAGTAACACCACCTGCTTATTTCGCACCTTTTTTTCCTCCGTACATCTGCAAAACGGTATCCACCCGCGCCATAAAACCGGCGGCATCCGTTGCCCCCTGTAAAAGCGGTAATGCCTCAAGCGTGTTGACGTTGACCAGGAAGGTGGTCGGTGTGGCCACCGGGATATTCGGGAAGAAGGTCTGCATCACCTCCGGTGGCACCGGTAATGCTTCAGGAAAGGCCGTATCCCCCTGACCATCCAGGGTGTAGGAAAAAACGGAAAAGCCGTACTGCTGTGCCAGCTGTTTCAGTACCGGGTCAAACTGGTGACAGTAAGGGCAATGCCCCTGCATAAACAGCACCACCTTCCAGTCGGCCAGGTTAACCTGCCTGCCATTACTGAGGCGGAACCAGCGGGGAGCCGGCTTTGCTGTCCTGGCTGACGTGCCTGCTGCCGGTTGTGCAGTCTGCGTAGCCATACCCTGCGGATTCCAGAGTCGCTCTATTTCATCCCGGGTGGAGGCCTGCACAGCAGCGGCGCTCAGCAACAGGGTGAACAGCAGTGATTTAGTGAGAGACATGTCCGCCCTCCTGCTGCCCTTCCATCATGGCCTGTTGCCTGGCTTCCAGTGCCTCACGCTCTTCCCGGCTGACACGGGCAATCCATGCATCCAGCACCTGGTATGCGCCGAACAGTACGAGAATGGCCGCAATCAGCTCCGCCAGAAAAAAAGCCATCCAGGGTTTGCTGTAAACAAGACGGGCGACGATATGAAACCAGACACCCAGGGAAAATACCCACATTCCCGTAATATCAAGCCGGGGTAAAGAGAATCTGCGTTTACTTATCATGTTAAACTCCGGTTATTATTTACATGAGAGTATTCATGTCTGTAATATTCGCGTTTGTGTGATATTAATCAGAGGTACAAATGGAAAAGCGATCTTTTAAAGAAAAACTGGAAATAATCAGAAACATAATAAGAGAGTCGTTACTGGGAAATGCGGCAATTATTGCGCTGATATATGCAGCATCACATTCATTACCGGTCAATGCCTTCCCTGACTATCTTGTAATAAGTTTATTAAGTATCGCAGCAGGCATCGTTGTATTATGGTTATTTTCAATTATCTATATTTATTTTTGTGAGCTATTCAGAAGCCACTGGATTGCGGTATGGTTTATCATATGGTCTTCAGTAATCAACCTCATTATTTTGTATGGTTTTTATGACCGTTTTATATGACTTAGCCTGTCATAAGCCCCCTTATAAAAAACCACATCACTCCGGACCATACCGATGACAACACAATACAGATAAATATTCTTCTGAACCTGTCGAAGCTCGTAACGTCCGGTAATGCGGCCGCAACTATTGAAACAACCAGTGCTGCGCCCTGACTCATAATTGCACCACACAGAAACCAGAGACTGGCGGTAAGCACATATAAACACGCGATATTAATAACAAGGAAAACCAGTGAGCTCAGGAGAAACATTTTCCTGTCATTACGCTCAGAAAAGAAATAACCGGCAATAATGACAAATATTAACAGAACAACACCTGTAAACATTTTCAAATAATCTTCACTCATAAATCAAATCCGCGATTAAAAATTGGGTTTAAAATCTTCAGAAACGTTCAGGAACTGTTTTGCCAGGTCGTCCTGCGAAATAAAGCCGTATGATAACGGGCGAACACTGCCCTGTTTCGGGTCAACCAGCATCATGGCCGGGAAATATTTCACGCCGAGGCGCTGCGCCTGCCCCTGGTCAGTCCGGGAATCCGGCAACAGCGGATTAATCACGCCATCCACGGAAACGGGAATAACACTCAGACCATACGTATCCCGGAAGCCATTAATGACCTGCGCCAGTTGCCCGTCGATGGGGTCCTGCCCCCGGTAAAAAAACATGATGCCGTAGTGTTCAGCCAGTTTCGCAATGGCCTGTCGCTGCTGCGCCTGGTCTGCTGCCAGCTGGTTCCGTACCGTGCCGTTGTAATGGCTGTACTGCAGGTTATAGTCCAGTTCAGGATGTGCCAGCATGGCCTTTCTGGCGCTCATGGTGAAAAGCCCGGCCTGCTGAGTCCAGTAATTTTGCAGCCGGAAATATTTCACAAAATTATCCACGCCGGGATACAGAATGGCTTCGTACAGCGCCCGCTTTGTTGCCGTCTGCAGTGCGGCCAGTTTCTGCATAATATCCGGTTCCTGACGGGGGGCTGCAGGTACAGGTTTATTTTCTTTTTCCTTCGGATTTATTTTCTCGTTATACCACTGCCAGCCTGCATCTTTTCCTGACGCCGGAAAAATAAAGCAGCAGAGTAACAGTGGCAGTAATGCTTTATTCATCTTCATTCCTTTCATCACTTTTTCTTTCATCAGATTTCTGCAGGTCAGTCAGGGCAGAAAAACAAAAATACAGAATAAACAGGAGCACACCGGAGTAAAGGATAACGAAAGCAGCGGCAAGCATCCCGTCTGCCGTGGTTTCTTTTACCGTATCCCACAACCAGATAATTACCGGAGAAATGACAATCGCTGTAATCAAAAGCCGGATAAGAAAATCAATAAAACGGTTCGACGTGAATATGACTTTCATCATTTCCCCCGGTTATTTCCCATACCTTACTGTCCTGCCTGTTTCAGCTGGTCAGCAATCTGCTCTTTCACTTTCTGCGTCAGAACGCCACTGTCCGGGATTTTCTGGTTATTCATCAGGTCTTCGTAGAAGTTAGTGAAATCCAGTCTGTTGAACTGAATTTTCTGCAGCTCATCAACCGTAATCCCCCGACAGTCAGGATGCTTCGCACTACCAAAACTGATACGCAACTGACCGTTGCGCCCCTGCTGCTGGACTATCTGCGCCAGCTTCGAATCAAACTGACAGTAGCTGCGTTTTTTCTCCAGACAGACACCCAGCACTTTCTTCGAACAGAACTCCCCGACGCTGACGGTCAGTTTGTTTGATTTTGCTTTAGCCAGGGCCTTTTCATCACTGCTGCATTTGGCCAGCCCGATATCCTGTCCCCAGCCGCTGTCCTTACAGCAGTTGCTGTATCCGGCTGCAGCCTTCTTACAAAATTTCGCCTGACCGGTGAAAGCACGGACATCCCCCCCGTTCAGCGCCGCAACATCCTTACCTGCTGCGGCCAGTGCCGCCAGCTGAGAAACGGCTTCGGCAAAATCATTACTCTGCCCGCTCTGAGCCTTATCGCATTCGCCATCGAGACAGAATACGTCTCCCCCACAGACCATCACTTTCCCGGATGTTTTTGACTCACAGGAGTACGTGGCATATTCATGCAGACAGGCACCTTCTTCGGAGTAAAAGGCACACTGGTGTGACACCAGGGTACAGGCAGGATTGTCGGTGTAGGTCTGACAGGTTCCCTTGTCTGCTGACTGCGTGACATACGTGTCCCGGTATGCCCAGCAGCTCTGGTACATGCTGTATGACTGACCGTCTTTCACCAGCGTCCTGTTCCCGCCAGCCTCCGTACATTCTGTTTTTGTCAGTTTCCCCAGCTCCTTGCTGAACGGGCAGCTTTCAGACCAGACAACATACGGGGTGTACGAGGCTTTTTTTACCCTGACAACCAGACGCAGCTTCATTGCCGTATGACGTTTGAATTTTGTATTCCCGACCCGGACGGGGTGAGATGACGTAAAAGCCACACCGGCAGTCAGTGTTTTCTGTACTGGTGTAAATGAGGCATCTGCTGAGTATTTGGCATTCCAGCTCAGTGGGGTTCCCAGTACTGTAATTGTCATAGGTACACTCTTCTGCAAGTAAGTACGACTCCAGCTGTAATGCGCATCGACAATTTCACCGGTAACGGGAGAGGTAATGGAGACAACATACTGACCATTCACTTCACGTGCAGGTAGCTGACTCATTTCATACTCCAGCGTCCGGGTTTCCCATGTGGTACTCCCCTGCAGCTCCATACGGGCAGTTCGTGTGCAGTACTGCTCCACCTGTAAATCCCGCTCACAGGTGTAATTCGTGTATTCACTCCTGCTAATCTCCTGCGCACTGCACTGCTGCCCGGTGTTTCCCACAATGCTGTCAGCCCGGTTCACCACATCCCTGCCGGTCTGGATAAACGGTGCATCCGGTGAAAGAATGTCTTTCGGCTTGTTCATGAATGACTCTGTAATGGTTTTTCCGGTTTCACCGGTCGCCCATTCCGTGGTGCCGTCATTTTTCAGGCCGCCATCCCCGCCGGCAGTCACGCCACCGTAATATTTTGTCTCGTCCGGATTCGCGTTATAGCCGGGAATACTCTCCTGTGGCTTAAAGCCCTGAATACTGCTGCTTCCCTGCCCTTTGATCTGGTGAGCAAAATCAGAACCGGCCCGGTAATCACTGTTGCTGTCAGCCTGTGCCATGCCGGCAACCAGAGCCAGTATCAGAGGTAAAATACGTTTCATTTCCCGGAATCTCCTTTCCCTGCCAGTAAATCATGAGCCACCTGCCGGCAGTCACCCGTGGCGGCCACTTTCTCCAGCGCCTGGCCGACCCGCAGGTTTCCCCGGATGATGTCGTATCCCTGACTGCAGAACACCACCAGTGCCGGTACAGTGCGAATGCCGTACTGTGAAAACAGCGTCGGGTCGATCTGAACACCATCAGTCGCGCCGTCTTTCACCAGGGACAACACAGCTTCAGCGGTGGTCTTCAGGTCATTGTTCACCATGCCCCGCAGTGTGGCCGGAATACCGTAGTGCCGGGTTTCGCCCAGCATTCGTTTCAGCCCCTCTTCGGGAATGGAAAACGACACAAAATACAGAGCACCCTGCCGGGGTTTCCCGTCCTGCGAAGCCTGCTGTTTACGAACCAGCTCATCCAGGAAATGGTTATCTGAACGCTGAAGGGGGTTTTCCAGCACCTGTTTCTCCGCCCAGGCTTTCAGCTGATGGTCAGGTTTTTCACGCAGTTGTCTGCTTAAATTTTCCTGCTGCTTCAGGAACTGGCGGTTTTCAGGAGTGTTCACGTTTTCTGACGCCATAACCGCCCCGTTCAGCATCATCAGCAGTGCTGCCAGAGATTTCATACTCAGCTTCATCATTCACCTCACAGGAAGACACAGTTACGTTTACGCCACATCAGGTAGCCGAAGTTTTTCTTTGTGTTGGGCGGATTTTTCCCGGTTTCCCAGCGGGTCACGCTGCGCCCGAACGGGTGGCACTGCCCGCTGTCCGGATACATATTCACCATCTGGTAACGCCAGCGTTCTTTGGGCAGGATTGGGGACGGATATTCATTACAGACGGCGTTATTTTTCCCGATGGTTTCCATAATCATGCCCTGACGGTGCAGCTTGAACGCCATGCGTTCACTGACCAGCAGGGAGGACTGCAACGGACTGGACTCATTACTCACCCAGCCATTGAACGGGTACATACTTCCCTGCGAACCGGCACACCAGAACAGAACATCGAGAGGCATATTAAAGGCGCTGGCAATCGCATCTGCTGCGCAGGCTCCCTGTGCTATCGGATTGGCAAAGATGACAGCTTCCGGATTGAGAATGGTGGTCAGGCTGCTGTCCGTCCAGGTGGGGTCGATTTCAGAAAGATAAGCGATATCCAGGTCACCACCTTCCAGACAGCCCAGCGATGTGATGATGTTCAGCCAGTACGTCAGCGGGTATTTGTACCAGTGAACGTGATAGAACGCCCCATTTACCTGCTTCTCATCCTTTTTCGCCGTTCCCTGTGCCGTTTTACCAAAAGCCGGCAGGCTGAAGCCCAGGTTCACCATGCATCCCGGTGACCGGGTGACGTCCGTCAACGCCATCGGCTCCCAGTAACCAATGGCCAGCCCGATACGCCTGAACAGCGGCGGCGGTGCCGGACAAATCTGAATGGGCATCGACGGGTTCGCCGTGTCGGGGACCTTACCCTGACTGACTTTGATACTGCCCAGCGAGAGCGGGAAAATACAGCTCCAGCAGATATCTGTGATCGGGTTTACAAAACGCCCCTCACAGGCAGAATCCGCAGACGCCGCAGGGACATGACCGGCGAAAAGGAATAACATCAGCAGCCACAGCCTTCGCTTCATTTTCTGCCCTCCTCTGCCGGAATAAATTCCACCTTCAGGAAGCGATCGCCGGGAACGGCGCTCACCCGTGCCGGGACCTGATCAATGCCGAGGCGCTGGCAGAGCACACCGTTCTGGTCAAAGTAAACACGGCTGTCCAGAGACTTCTGCATCTCCGGGATACTGCCCTGCACGAGGATAATTTTGCTCTCCAGTGTGGGCGGCGTCTGGCGTTTCATCCAGGCCACCTGCGCCGGATCATCGCCATTGATGAAATACAGCGTCTGGTTAAAAGGAACATACTGCAGCGGATTCATCACTTCACCCTGACGGGCAAACACCCGCCCTTCGTTATCCCGGATATCCGCAGCCAGTCTGACGGACGGGTCAAACAACCGGCTGCCGTATTTCTCCGTGCGTCCGATACCGGGCACGGCAGGGGGCCGCAGACTGTTGCGGATTACCCGCTCCTTAAAGGCATCCATTTTCCGGCCCATCTCACCGGACTGCTCCAGTGCCGTCAGGCGCTGCATGATCACCGTCAGCATGTCCGGCTCCTTTACCGGCCACAGATCGCCCCAGGTACCAAGATCGGCGGCGGCCACACTCTGCCCCCATATCAGCAGGGCAATCAGCCCCCGGCATCTCATGGTTCCGCCCTCATTCGCCGGGCAATATCCTGCTGGATTTCCCGGGTGATATCCGGTGCCCCCTGTACCACAGCAGGCGACACCAGAATGACCGCGTGGTGTTTCTGCTGCCACGCCTGCAGGCTGGCTTCCAGTGCCGTGTTAAAACGCGCTGAAAGGGCTTTTGACTGCGCTTCTGACAGTTGTTTCTGACTGGCGCTGTCAAAAAACGCATCCACGGTCTGTTTCATGTTGAAGGCGACAGTCACCGGTGCGTTCAGTCTGACAATGCCGTAACTGACGGCTGCGTTCAGTAACACCATTGCCAGGCATCCCGGCACCGTCCACCACCAGTGGCTGCGTCGTTCTGCCGTGACGTCGGCGGGTTTCTGCGTTGAACTCATGCCACACTCCTGTATTTCTCATGTTCTTCCAGCCAGGCTTCCAGCGAAGCCATTTCCGGCCCTGACTTCTTCCACGCCAGCTGCCACACTGCCTCATGAATACTCAGCCCCTCTTTACGCTTCTGCTGCACAAACTCAAAATCCGGGCCGTCAGAGCTGTACATGGCGCGGCTTAACGGGTCCACAAACAGACGGTGCCAGGAGGAATGGTTTTCCACCTGCAGCAGGAAGGAACTGAACCACTGGTCTTTGGCCGCACCAAACTTACCAATCATGTCGCGCTGCAGTGGCAGGAACTGGTCCGGATACAGTTGGTTGTATTTCGCGAACTCCTTCGCACTCTGTTTGAGGATAATTTTGTAGGAGGAGTTACCCCATGCCGCGCGGGCAGCACTGGAGGCCTTATCAGAGTCAAAGTCGACGATGTTCTGTGTGATGGTGATATAGGCACCGGTATGACGGCGGGCCGTACGGTAGCCTTTCTCAATAAATTCACCGACCTTGTGATTTTTGAAGTCCAGCAGACGCCAGCCTTCATCAATAACGTTCAGTTTCTTGAGGTTACGCGGCGTGCGGTACATCCTGTTCTCGATGTAGATAATCAGGGAGAACATCACCGCAACCAGCAGTGACGGACGGTCTTCCAGTCCGCCCAGCTCCAGCACCACCATTTTTGCGTCATCCCGCAGGGACGGCTCATCAGAGTTAAAATACTGGCCGTAAGTGCCGTTGGCAGTGTACTGGTCAAGCAGCACAATCATTTCGTCCAGACGGCTGCGGATAGTCGGTGACTCGGCATACTGCTCGCTGTCACTGGCGTTTTTCAGGAAATCCACCACGTCATCAATACGTGCTCTGTTCTCTTTGGCCAGCCAGGAGGCTCTGACCGCCTGCAACAGCAGACCTTCATGCACTTCATCCAGGTTACCGTTGGGGCTGGCCATCACTGACAACTGGTCACGGACACGCTCCGCTGACTGGTCAATATCGGTGATGTTCGCAAACGGGTTAAAACGCAGGGTTTCACCGTCCAGATACACCCCGCCCATGTTCTCACACAGGGACTTGTATCCATCCCCCATGTCGAACACCACGGCAAAGCCTCCGGAGTCCAGCACGCTGCGGATAAGTGGCTGTATCAGCCCGGTTTTACCGGCCCCGGAGGTGCCACAGACCGCCATGTTGTAGTTGGTGTTATTCATCCCCCGGAAGAAAATATCGATAAACGCCAGCTGGTTACGGTAGGTGGGTGCCAGCAGACCTGCCGGTGTCAGGGGGTTATCCGCCACTAACGGCATCAGGTTGGCAACATTAAAGCTCTCTGCGCGCTGAACCACTCCGGCCTCTTTCAGCTGTTTAAACAGCCCTTTCCCGGCCATAAAGGGCAGGCAGGTCAGGAAATTGCGCATGTGGTTAAAGCGCGGTGAAATCAGCTCAAAACCGTTTTTACGAAAGCTGTTCAGGATGTCCTGCTCCACTTCCAGCGCCGTTTCATTATTGTCCTTGCAGAATGCTGTGATGTTGAGGAAGTAGGACACCACGGAGGACTGACCGGAGCCCAGCCGCTGACGCAGTTCCCCCCACTCCTTCGCCTCTTTCTCCACGGACGGAAACCATTTGGCATAGGAGGTCTTCGACTTTTTCTCCAGGTCCATGTACTTCAGGTTGGCTTCGCTGTGGGTTTTCACCTGGTCTTCCACCACCAGAATCAGCGTCAGGATGAACGGACAGGAGATGGACAGTTCCGGGTTCAGCAGGTTGCTGTAGTTGTCGGCCACGTTCCACAGGAAGGCGATTTCCGGGTTACGGGCCAGATGGAAATTCAGGATGCGGGCCGTGCTGTTCCTGCCGTTCTCACGCAGGCCCAGCGTCAGGTAATCAGCCCGGACTTTCAGATCAAAACTGTCCTCCACACACTGATAATTCAGATCAGAATACGGGTCCAGCTGACGTCTTTTCGGGTACAGGGAGTCCGGGTTATGGTTAATCATCTCCCCGACAATATCGATAAAGGCCTGTGCATCCACCGTCTGTGTGGTGATACTGGCCCCCTGTAACGACGCCCGGATGATTTTCACCAGGTTTTCCATTTCCAGAATGTCGGCCCGGCTTTTTTTCTTCGAAGGAGAACAGTACGAGATAAACACCCGGTAATGGCGCAGGGTCAGGGGCAGATTCATCCCCTCCGGCAGCGGAAACTGTGTCGCTGCCGCTTTCATATAATAGGCCCGGGTAATGGCGTTAAACCGTTCAGCCTGTTCACCTGACCAGGAGAACTCACGCAGCCCGTATTCAATCCTGTCACCAACCAGCTGACTGGACATCAGATGGATACACAACGGAATACCGCGCGGCAGTTTGGTGCGCAGCATGTGATCGAGGGCCTCCACAATGGACTCATTCGCCCCATTGATGGGGATGGCTTCCAGCATAAAGCCCATCGTGGTGTCATTCATGAACAGACCGGATTCCTGGTTGTAATCACGGTACGGCAGCAGACGGCTGAACTGCGGGAAGCTCATTTCGCCCAGAACTTCATTGGCCTTTGCGGATTCGTCAGGCAGTTTCAGTGCTGTGACGAGGGAGTTAACCGCCTGAGTGACGGCCTCAAGTGGGTTATTCACATGAATTCCTTAGTTGAAAAATAAAGCGAGAAATGCGGTAGCCATGAAGGGAATACCTGTAATTAACGCGCCATTTCCCGGCGCATATACAAAGATTTCTGTTTTCTGAATATCCACTCATGTTCATCCGGAATTAAATCACTATGTTCTGCGACTGACTTATGCATAATGTTTTCTCTGTCTTTCCTGATACGCCTGACATTCAACGCACAACGTCACACCGGGAAATATTTTCCGCCGGGCTTCCGGAATAGGATTTCCGCATGCTTCACAGAGATAAACAGGAATACCATGAGCATTTATTTTCTGGCGTATCCGGTTTATTCCTGTCATGGTCAGTTGTTCTGTCACTGAATATGCTTCATCGGCTTCATCACTCACGGAATATTCCTCCCGACATGTTCTGACACGCTACCGCCCATCCCTTTTCACGCACAGGGCACTCGTTTTACAGGCAGATTTTGAATACAGAAAGCCCGCCGGCATTGCCGGCTGATATACAACTTCAGGGCCAGTTAATTAATACGTGGTTTTCCCCACGCAGACGGTTTAATAACAAAAAACACGCTGGATGGCTGATGATAAACATCCTGGTTATCAATATAAGGCGCTATCCATAATGCTGCCGTCTGCTCACCCGTTCTTAGCGGACGAGGAGGTGTTACCGGCGTAACTGAACTGACCGGAACAACCGTTTTCACTTCCCGGGCAGCGGTAAACAGCGGGCGAGGTGCCAGCAGTTTCTGCTCCGGATGTGCTGTCACCGCAGGTCTGCTGCCGGACGGAGTGGTCGCGGTGACGGTCTGCACCGGCATTGTCCGGAAGTTCCCTTCAGCCAGGCGCGGCAGTGATGCCGCAACCGGCTTTGCTTCTGAGGACTGCTCCAGTTTTTTGGCCTTCTCATTGGCCTGCTCCATCGTCATACAGGTATCGGATGTGGTGGCGTTACACTCAAATTCCGTACTGGTTCCGGCACAGCCGGAAAGTAATAAGGTCCCCAGCAGAGGAATAAAGAAAGAAATCTGTTTCATTGTCCCTCACCTTTCTCATCGCAGTTCACAAAATCCTTCTTCAAATCCCTGACCGTACAGGTTTTTACAATGTCAGGATTTTCAAAAACCGTACTCCGTGATGATTTATAAACATATGCCACAATGCGTTTCCCACCCGCATCAGGTTCTGGTGCACTGACTTCACATAACGGAGGTGTTATTCCGGACTCATACAGCACCGGATAATTTATTTTTTTGACGCTGCCATCAGAAACCAGCTTATTCATCGAAGGGTTCCTTATATTTCTGAATTCTTCATCACACCGACAGCAGTCATATTAAAATTGTCCGGCAATGACTCAGAACCGAATTTCTCCGGTGCAGGAAGTACGATTCTTGTGGCGCAGTTACTGAGAACAGCATGCATAAAATCATCTGACACGGTTTTACCCGGCACAGAGAGGGCTGTAATAACATTAATATTACGCATGTTCATTTTTATCTCCGTTGTTTCTGTTTGTTCTGTCATGAGGAAGATAAACAGGGCATTTCCTGATTTTTCCCGGCAGGGAAGCGTCTTCCGTATAAACTTCCTTCAGATGTTCATCTGCGGTTACCACCCGGATACATTTCATTTTTCCGGGTCGCACCGGATATTTCCCGGTGATCGCTGCCAGCGAGACATACATCAGTGCCAGTGTTGCCCATAATGCGGTGACCAGTTGCATCAGTGACCGGTCAGTCTCCCTGACATAATCTGCAGCATCAGCCGCGCGGTAATGGCAGATATCCTGTATTTCTGATCTGCCTGAAGAATCAGAGGAAGAAAACCAGCATTCACTGACCGGGAACTGTCCGGCAGGTGCTGTTTGTCTTACGAAGTTAATCTCCTTAACCAGTAATTTCCCCGGCGTGGTGTTGTCCTTCCATAAAACAAACAGAGCCATCAGGGCCATTGTGGCCAGTGGCAGAATGACGGTGTACTTCAGACACCAGAACAGTCCTCGCAGAACCCGGGCGACAACATACCGGGCGGCATGGCACGCCTGACGGGACGACATATTATTTGCCATCGTTGCCCCCTCCCTGGCTGCCGGACATAAACTGCTGCGGATTCAGGTTGCCCAGCTGCTTCAGCATCTGGTCAGTATTAAAGCCGTTAAGATGACTTTCAGCCGATGGCGGAACAGGAACCGGACTTTCCGGATTGTCTTCTTCCGCTCTGCTCTGCGTGCGTTCCAGCGCCATCTCTTCCACGGTTTTCAGTTGGAAGCCGTCCTGGAACACCACGGTCACTTCGTTGCCCGCACCAATCGGTATCACCGGGTGATACTGTTCGGCACGTTTGATGTAGTAGTCACTGAGCGTCTGTGCGGCTTTCGATGCGCCGCCACCGATACCCATTTTCAGGACATCACCAGCCCCGTAAGCGGCTGTGGCACCCAGCCCGACAGCCGGCTGGGAGGCGCGCTCCATTCCCTGACCGATACCGTCAACAAATCCCGCGCCCCATGCCCAGCCGAGGATTTTGCCGTTACGCATCACCACTTCGCCCTTGATACCGTTTTTACCCCGGAAGCTGACATGCCCCTTAATCGGCATATCAATAGTTTTGCCGTCCTTCAGGCAACTGATATTGCGGGTGCGTACAATGGCACGCTCACTGGACACATCCCCCCAGGCTTCCAGACCCACAAAACATCCCGTTGCGTCATACGTCTTGCTGTTCGGCATTTCCACCAGGCCGGTGATACGCAGCTGCATCGGCACCGTGGATTCATTACCGGTGACAGAGGCATTGGCATCCGCCCCTTCAATCAGCATGGCTTTCGCAAAACTTCCTGACGGAATGTACGGCAGTGATGGTCCCTGTTTTCCCTCATTACGGGTAAACACCTTACGCTGTATCCGGTTAGGCACCGGCACAGACTGGTACGTCACCTGTGGTGGTGGCGTGACACCATTCCCGGGATAAAACGCCGTCGGCGGTGGAACAGCAACGCTGCCCTGCGGCGGGAAGGATACGGGGGTGTTTCCTGGCTGTGGTTCGCCTTCCGGGCCGGGCGGTGAGGCAGGCATCTGCGGTACAGGCTCACCGGTCGCCGTGACGGGATTAGCACCCAGGGCTTTTACCTGCTCTGCCAGGGCGGCATTGTCCTGTCCCAACTTTTCAATACGACGCTGGTCATCACCGCGCTGTTTGTTCAGAACATCCAGCTCACGACGGATTTCCTCATACTGCTTCTGCATCTGCGCTGCCGTCACCTGCATCTCGGTGGTGGCATGCTGACGCACCTTGTCATCAAAGGTCGTATCCACCACACCGGTCATATCCGGCACAGGCTCCTGTTCAGCCACGGTTTCACCGTTACCGGACATGTCCACATCAGACAGATACAGTGCCCCACCAATCGCGGAGGCTGTACCGACAACCACAATCCCCAGCCACAGGTACTGCTTGCGTTTCACAATGGTATTGATACTGGCCATCAGTTGCCCTCCCCGTCACGGATGACATACACATCCATGCGCGCACCTGCCAGTAACTGGCTGGCAGGCTGGCTGAACATCACGGCACGGGTTCCCGGCTGCCAGAAGTCACTTTCCCGGATATTCAGGGCAGACAGCGTTTTATTTTCCACGGCAAAGCGGACCATCTTCAGGTGATTCCCCGTCCATACGGCATCTGCCACTGAAGACAGCCCCGCCGGGGCCTGCAGGGTTTCCTTTGTCACTGGGACCTGATACCAGCCTGCGGGTAATTTTCCGCCACGGACGGCCTGGCTGATGGTCACAAGCAGGGATTCGTAAGGCGTGGACGTTTCCCACGCACCGGCTTCTTCTCCGGTTCCGCGCAGGTCACTGACCAGCTGAATGGTACGCCCCGCGCCTTCACGGGGAACGGCCTGAATGGAAAGATTCAGACCACGTTCTGTTTCCAGAATGAACGTAAAGGGCTTTTTGTTGACGGTGGCCACCACCACACCGCCGGAGGCGGTCTGCTCATTATTGGTCAGGGCACCATCCAGACTGTTCACGGCGATAATCCGGTCACCGGGAACGGTAAACAGATTCGGGCTGGTATTGCTGATGGCAATACTGGCCTGGCCACCGTTCACCATTGGCACCACGGTGGGGGCCAGCGTACCGACTCCGGCCATCACGCTGCAGGAAAAAAACAGGCCGCCTAATATTATTGCTGTATTATTTTTTCTCATCGTCTGTTTCCCCGAAATTATCCAGCCAGGTCACCCCGTTTTCCCGCTTCAGAATAAGGATGTAATGTTTGATATCAGTGAAAGGTTTTGAATCACCAATCCAGGTTTTAAGCACACCACGAATTTCCACACGGCCATACTGAGGCCAGACACGAACACTGGTCTGGAAAAAGGCTGAGTTCACGTTATCGTTTTTAATACGCTTCGCTTCTTCAGCCAGAATAACTTTCATCTGGTTCTGTGCGCCCGGGCGGATATATTGCAGAAGCGCCTGATGTGAGGCATCGGCGGTTTCTGATGAAACATTCAGACGGAGGGCAATAAATGACAGCGCCATCTGCTGTAAATAAGAGGCGTCGGCACTGTTCTGTGACACGGCAAAGGGGGCATTAAATGCCATTGGCGTCACGGCAGTGCGTTGCTCATTCTGAAGACGGTAGTTATTCACCCCCTGAATGACGTTAACAGAGAGGCTGAGAACAATAAGCACTGACATAAATATAAAGGCGATGGCCATTACACGACTGGTACTTAAACGGGCACCGTGTTCCATATAACAATCCTGGTATCAGTTCTATTTAATCCACTGCCGGAAACACGAATCGGGAACATTATGAAAAATACCGCGCAGCAGGGCTGTTGGCATATACCAGTAAATCAGGTCACGTAACCAGGAACTGCCCCGCCCTTTTTTCAGTTTTTTAATCCCGAAATAAACCAGAACCGCTGCACCAATACCGAACAGATATTTCGATGTTGTGATACCCCAGCCAATACAGATTGCTGCGGGGATCAGTTCATCCAGTGGCAGGCCAAACCAGCGGCTCTGGTTGGTCAGTGTTTCCGGGAAACGATATTTCTTAAGTTTATTCTCGTCTCCCGACATCGTTTTATTTCCTGTCAGAGGCCAACGACGGCCATACCCACAGCAATAAATACAGAGATGATGGCAAAACCGGCCAGGAACTTGACGTTTTTGGTCATCATGTACATGACCGCACCGACCAGAACTTCAGCCAGAACAACCCATTTAACAACACTGGAGTCCTTACCGAAGGTCGCCTTAACCGTGGTGTTACCACTTGCCATCAGGTCCTGACCACTGCTGCCGGCGGCCATCGCCAGCTGCGGGAAGAACATCATCAGAACAGCAGCCGGGATCACAGCGCGAGCCAGGCGAAGCATATTCAGACGAGTGAATTTAGAAAAAAACGACTTCTTTTTGACGGGCGCAGAAACACCCTGAACACTTAAAACGGCGTCCATATGATTCCTCTGTTTAATATTGATAGTGAAAAATAAAACTCTTTATATATCGTCTATGCTTTCAGCTTCCTCCTTTACTAAAGATGCATTATAAAAGTCTGGAAAACGATTGAGATGATCTTTTAGTCTAATGAACACCTCATTAGTTTTTGTTCTTCCGCTACGATCTCTAGCTGCTAAAAGTTTCTGATTAGTTGTCTCATCCAGTATTAATAAGACTTTGTTACCCGGTGCGGCTCTGGTTCTCCCTCTGCTCACGTTTCCTCCGCATAATTACTTGAGATAATAAAATATAATCATATAAATCATCTTTAATGAAAACAAAAATAGAGTAAATTATATTAACAAAAACGGGAACCAATGGTTCCCGCAAAGTAACAATAAGTTAACAGCCTATCTTCCCAATATTTCTTTTACTTTAGCATATAAAGGAAGTATCTTTTCTGTTCTAATCATTTCATCCAACCAGAGATCTCTAGAACTAAATCCATGTCGTTTAAATAATTTCATGGTTTTCTTCTTTGATTTAGACACAGTGATGTTCATCTTTGCTGATGAATAATGATGGCTAAACCCTATCAGATATGGCTCAATGCCTACATATTCATCAGATAGTACAATTAATTCATTGGTGTATTTAGACACAACAAACGATGACAGATTATCATTTGCTACCCAAATAAATCTCCAGATAAAGAAATAGCCGCATGGTGTGATAACACTTTCTATGATCACACTCCATAACATATTATTAAGTAATATGTCATTATTACAATTTACACCATAAACTGAAGAGCATGATTCAATCTCTGCTCTGGATAACTGTAATTTACATTCCAACGTTAAACTATCAAACCATTCATCACATGAATTAAATGACGATCTGATAAGTTTTTCAAAGCGGTTATTTTCCTGAATAAAAGAACCATCCTCGAAGCGGACACATACTGGATATTTTAAAAACGAAATAGCCTCTCCAAGACTATGAGGGAAATGCAATTGACTGATGAGTGCTCTTTCTCTACGATCCATCGCACACATAGGAACCTCCTCTAAGGATTCTATGGACAGTCGATGCAGGGAGTGGCTGCTCCCTGCATCGGCGATTTTCAGTTTCAATTTTTAACGTGGCATTAACCACATAATCAATATACTAATTATTCTGATTATTGTCATCAGTTTGATACCATAAAAAACCATGATATTTGAACAAAGTCAAAATTTATTTCACTTTATTCATCATCATTTTTTGGAAAGAACCTTTCCATCTCAACCGACACCTTCTCTCTGATATCTTCAACCATATTGGCATATTCAAACTTCGGTTTTCCGGAAACATGAGGGCTAAGAGACTCAATACCTAAAATCTTTGCCACCGTTGACTGCGTTTTTACAACACACTCAAGAAGAAGTTTATTAAACTCTGCCTGATTAAACGCTGATTCTTTTCGTTCCATCTGCGCTTCATAAACTCGCAATCCTAACTCAAGCAACATAGAGGCAATGCTTGAATAACTAACATCTTTCTCTTTTGCTCCCTCTGCTCGCCTTTGCACAGCAATAGCATTTATTTTTTCAGACACATGGTCATTAACATAAACCTGAATTTTGGCCATAACACACCTTATTCACCTTCCTAAACAAACAATATATTTTCGTGCTCTCTATTCTGCACCTTATGACGAATCGCCATTAGATTCATCATACTAAAATCACGATTCACTATACGAATCAGCAATCATCAAATGACGAATCTAATATAGATTCACGCGCCAAGTAAATAGATGTTTTCAAAAAAAATAGTCATTACTGAATCATTGACAATTCGTGATAGATTCACTATCGAATCTATCACGAATCTCTGCAATATAATTCAAAATTATATAATATAAATACAATTCATTAATTACATGATTTAAAACACAAATCAGCAAAAACTTGTTTTTGCGTGGGGTGTGGTGCTTTTGGTGGTGAGAACCACCAACCTGTTGAGCCTTTTTGTGGAGTGGGTTAAATTATTTACGGATAAAGTCACCAGAGGTGGAAAAATGAAAAAATGGATGTTAGCCATCTGCCTGATGTTTATAAATGAGATCTGCCATGCCACTGATTGCTTTGATCTTGCAGGCCGGGATTACAAAATAGATCCTGATTTACTGAGAGCAATATCATGGAAAGAATCCCGTTACCGGGTTAATGCCATCGGTATTAATCCGGTAACGGGATATGGCAGCGGACTGATGCAGGTAGATTCCCAGCATTTTAACGAACTGGCCCGCTATGGAATTAAGCCGGAACATCTGACAACAGATCCCTGCATGAACATTTATACCGGTGCTTATTATCTGGCAATAGCCTTTAAAAAATGGGGCGTCTCCTGGGAGGCCGTTGGTGCATACAATGCCGGATTCAGGAAGACCGAACGCCAGAACCAGAGACGTCTTGCCTACGCATCAGATGTTTACCGGATTTATACCGGGATAAAAAGCAGTAAAGGTATCCGGATTCCGGCCACGAAGAAATCACTTCCGGAAATTAACAGCGTGCAGAACAATTAATCTTACAAACATTGTCAGATACCGGTTATGCCACAAAAGCGGCATGGAAGGCCACACACAAAAATATCATATGAGTGACAATACTGACTGGCTGAAGCCCCGCGAAGCGGGAACCCATCTTATATATACCCGGTAACTGCGCAGCCTCCTGCCAGACCATTTTTCGCGGGCACAATATTTACAGACAACCGGAAAGCCAGTTGATGAAATTGAGGTATATCAGACGACACAGCGATGCCGAAGAATGATAATATAAGTAAAGCCCCGAAAATTTTTCGGGGCTTTACTTATATTATCATGACTTCCACTTTCTGAACTGTTCGGCAATCATCCATAACGCCTTGTTGATTCTTATATCACCATCAATACCTGTAATGGCTCTTGTCCTGGTATTTTTCCCGGAGGCACTTCGCCCCGATAATCCACCTTTTATCATATTCTCCTGAACCCGCTGCCAGGTTGTCCAGAGATCGTTCTGTTTATCCTCCCAACGACGGGGAGTAATTATCTGTTCAGGCGTCACTGGCGTTTTATTTTCATCTTCATACCTGACCATCAGTGCAGCTCTGCCAAATAAATGTTGCTCGTCACTGTTAAGATGAATTTCTTTCATCGCCTCCATATTATCAGTGACCTTATCAAAGATACGGAGTACTTCATACGCTCCCTCGATAACCTGCCCGACAATATCACCTTTATGTGGAACGCGGATTTCGCCAAAATTATTTCCGCACACCAGGCCATTTGTGCAGACAAAACGAAAAATTCCGGGGATCATCTGATAACTGGATGAACCATCATGTGAATTAAGCAGGATAATTTCAGGAACTTCCTGCCCGTTAATATGCCCTTCCCTGCGAAGACGTAACATATGTTTACTGTATTCGCGACGTCCCAAATCACGAACCCGACTCTGACAGGCAAAGAATGGCTGGAAACCTTCATCACGTAACTTATTGATGATATTGATTGTTGGAATATACGTATAACGTTCACTCCGGGACTCATGTTTATCACCGGAAAATACCGAAGGCACGAACTGCATTAATTCATCATCCGTTAAAGGACGTTCACGGCGGATGAAATTATACCGACCAAAACGGGAAGCTGATCGCATAACAGCTACTCCTTTATGAAAGAATAAATTTAATAAAAATTTTTTCCGCTTAATATCATCCCTCCCGGTCACCATTAACAAGATTGCAACAATCAGGAGGATTATTCATAACATCCAGTCAGCAGATCGCCCGGATATCGAGGCCGGCACGCTTAATCTGACGCAGGAACTGTTTGAGGTGATCGGCTTCCGCAATGTTGATATGGCGGAACTGCGTATCCACACCCCGGCTGAGCGCGTAGCTATAGCTGAAGGCCATCTTTTCCGGGTGGCTTTTGCGATATTTTTTCAGCTCAGTCAGGCTGCTGAATTCCAGGACGTCCCACTCTTCCCCGGTGTTTTTTTCTTCCCGGCAACAAGAAGCGTGTACAACGCGGTGTTAACGTGGATATTTCGGGTACTCATCCTGCTTTCTCCTCTCTCTTGTTTTCAGCCCCCATCATCTTTTGAGTTTCGGGAGCCGCGGTTTTGACGTTTTGCGGGGACCTGCCTTTTGTTCCCTCCGGTATTCACCATCATCTTTTTGAGAACCTTCGCCGCAAGGGGCATCACTGCCACGGCCGGAAACGACTGTCCGGGGGCAGACCGCAAAAGTTTTTGCCTGCTTCTGGGCAAAAACTTTTGCGGGATGTGCATTTCCCCCCTGGACTGGCGGAGACGGTTGTGGCTGTATCAGCCCCCGGCGACAGGGGCTTAAACAGGTGAATGGCACCGGACAGAACAACGGGCAGGGACCCGCCGCAACGACGTGAAGCGCGGTTTGCGAAACGGCGTTGCCCCTTACATCCCGGCGGCCTTTTGCCGGGATGCCGGGAGCGCAGGCCACGGCGCGACAGAGGCGGCGCGACCGGAACGGTCGCTGCAAGCCCGGGGTTTCGCGTCAGGGATGGAAGCCCGCCAGGGCGGAGACAGCTTCGCTGGCTCCGTTCACGACAGCCCGCCCCGCCAGGGGGACGCCCGGAAAAGGCATAAGCAGGAGAACAACAAAACAGACAATAATCAGGGCAGCAGTAATCAGAGTCAGAACAGGAGGAAAAAGAGAATAATCAAAGGGAAGGTGATGTGATTTCTGACAGGTCATAAACAGAGAAGGCGGGGGAAAAGAACGGGCGCCGCAGGCGCACGTTCATCCCCGTTCCCGGAGGGAAACGGCCTTCCTGGCAGTCTGGTTGTTCATGCCCGTACAATGCCAGCAAGGAGAAAGGGGCCACCGGCGAACCAGCAGCCCCTTTATAAAGGCGCTTCAGTGCAGTCAGACCAGCATCAGCCCTGAAAAGGCGGGCCTGCGCCCGCCTCCAGGTTGCTACTTACCGGATTCGTAAGCCATGAAAGCCGCCACCTCCCTGTATCCGTCTCTGTAACGAATCTCGCACAGCGATTTTCGTGTCAGATAAGTGAATATCAACAGTGTGAGACACACGATCAACACACACCAGACAAGAGAGCTGCGTGGTAGTTTCATGGCCTTCTTCTCCTTGCGCAAAGCGCGGTAAGAGGCTATCCTGATGTTGTCTAAGCATGCAGGGGCCTCGTGGGTTAATGAAAAATTAACTACGGGGCTTTTGTCCTTCTGCCACACAACACGGCAACAAACCACCTTCACGTCATGAGGCAGAAAGCCTCAAGCGCCGGGCACATCATAGCCCATATCCCTGCACGCTGACCACACTCACTTTTCCTGAAAATAATCCGCTCATTCAGGCTGTTTACGGGTAATCTGTGTGATTGTTGCCGCATCACGCTGCCTCCCGGAGTTTGTTCGGCACCATCCACCGCTCCATCTCACGGACAGCGTGACCGGCCTCTCTTGCTGCAAGACTGGCTTCCGCAATAACCTGCCAGAACGGCATATCCTGCCACTGCCAGCGTTCCATTCCGGCCAGTGACGGAAAACGCTCGCCCCACTGCCAGAACAGGGTTTCCAGGTCATGCTCTGCCACCCGGTCACTCCAGCGTGCATGCCAGCTTCCGACTGTTTCCGGCGAATGGAATGCCAGTTCGATTTCAGCCTGAGCGACCAGCTCCTGGTACGCACGGGCTTTCTGCTCTGCCTCCCGTGCCTGCTGGCGGCTGTACTTCTGCATGACCAGCGCGGATTTATGGCGACTGCGCTCCCTGACACGAAACCGCACCGACGGAAACAACCGCTCTGCAGCATCACCGGGAAGGGGAAGGAGGCAGACCTCGCCCTGTGTTTCAATCAGCACATCAATGGCATACAGCCACTGAAGACGGTTGCCGTGCAGTTCTTCTGCGGTCAGGGACGGCATGAAAAATCGCAGGTCAGACAGCGATATCCTGCGGCTTCCGTTCAGACAGCGGAAAAACGCCCCCGCATACGGATATTCCGCCAGCGTGTTACCCTGATGGCGGCGTTTTTCTGTCTCCGCCACCGCCCGCCATGCGGCCTGTTGCTCTGTGCTGAGGGGAACCAGTGCCTGTGAACGTACGCTCATACCTGACCTCCTTCCGCCATCAGGATATGGATGATGTCGTTAACGCTGTACCCCTGCGTATCCAGTGACGCCGCCAGTGCCAGTGAATGGCTGACGGCTTCCGGTGCAAACCGCCGCTGTACCTGAACCACCGCAAACGGCTCACCACCGGCATTCACCAGAACCAGCACCCAGACCTGAGAGACATCGCCCGGTGAACATAACGCCAGGTGAAAACGTTCGTGGGCAGGCGTGAAACGGACCTGGACGGGGAAAAAGCCGCCAAACTCGCTGCCGTACTCGCCGTTCATCGTCCAGTTATCCGGCGCATCCAGCTCCCGCATCACGGCGTGAGTCAGCTCACGGCGTTCATCACTTCCGGCAGCCCGGATATCTTCATATTCCTGTGCGTTCATGGTCTGTAATACATTCAGGGGCAGTTCAGTTTTCATCACGGTATCTCCCTTGCTGCCGCCCCGTCTCCGGCGGGGCGGTGTGGTTGTTCATCAGGCGGCATCAGCCAGGTTATCGGTTCGTTCAGTGGCATCCGTCTGTGGGCGTGGTGCACACATCCAGCCAGGCACCCAGCGGTTGTCTTTCATGTGGAACTCTGCATGTTCAGCCGCATCGCCTTTCTTCATCTTCTCCGCGTCCCGTGCGGCACCGGACAGTCCTGCCTCATTCAGGGCTGCGATAATCTGCGGCTTTTTCAGGTGTCCGAAGAAGTTTGCTTTTGTCGGCTGCCACCAGTCGCGCATGTGAAAACCGATGGCGCTCTCCAGCGTGTCCAGCGGGCTGCGTGACGTGTGACCACACTCGCGGGTCTGAACGCCGTGGATGCTGCACGCGGTGCAGAAACTGAGCAGGGATAACAGCACCTCCTGACTGAGTGACAGGAACGTCGTCATGTCCCGTGACCATCCCTCCGGTAACAGGGCCGCAAGACGGGCTTTTTCTGCCATCATCGCCATGAACGCGGCACCTTCCTTCCCTGACGGCGCATCGCTGGTCAGCGAATAATGTTTACATTCCAGGCTGATTTGTGCTGGTTTACTGTACGCTCCGCTGCCAAACACATTCAGGCAGAGCGTCCATGCCAGCAGTGCCAGAGATTTGTCCGGTTGCTGCATGAGTGCCGCCTGGACTGCCAGCGTGCGTTCGGAAGACATTTTCGTCAGCAGTGGCAGACTGATTTCCTCCACTGACGCTTTCTCCTGCATCTGTTCCGTGCGGTCAGCGTCGTCAGCCACGTCATCCTCGCTGCGCAACTGCACACCACGCTGGACACACACGTTGCCATAACGCCAGGACACCACCACACCGCTTCCGGCACGCATCTCCGGCGTCCACGCTCTGACCTTCGCCATGCAGCGCATCAGCTTCATTTCTGCTTCCAGCAGGTCAGATTCCTCACACTGATTTTCCAGCGCGTCGTAACGTGCCATCAGTTCGTTCAGGCGTTCTTCTTCCGCCTCCGTCAGCACAGCTTCCGGCTCCGGCAGACTGCGGTATGTTCCGGCATCCTCACGGCAGAAACCGACAGGCTCCATACGTCCAGCGCACCATTCCCAGCCTTCGGCTTCCCGAAGGTGTTCAGCAACAGCCTGGAGTTTTTCCAGCAGGGCGGCATCGAGCACCACGCAGTCCACATAGCCACCCTCGTTGTCGCTGAACAAATCGGTGCGCAGTTCATCTGGCGAGAAGGCATCAGCCCCCACGAAGCGGAATTTACTGTTCCCCGCCACCACCACTTCACTTTCGGTCACCAGACGACGAATGGTCTGTACTTCCGGTTTTCCGCCCCATCCCGACTGACAGGCAGCTTCAAACACCTGTACCTGGCGTGCGGTGTCGTTCTCCAGCGCCAGCGCCTGACAGTGCTCTGTGGTGATGCGGTCTTCTGCCAGCGCATCGAGGATGACAGGCGCAAGGTCAGCCAGTTTCAGCATTCGCTGAACGTGGCGGGGTGAATAGCCCAGCAAATCACCGATTTGTGCAGGTGTTTTGCCTTCCTGCGCCATTGCGCGGAATCCGGCAATCTGTTCGGCAGGGTGCATATCCCGACGATGACCGTTTTCAGTCATTGATGCGGCAGTCGCCAGTTCCTGCGGAATGACCTTCACACGGACAGGCCAGTCAGCCGGAATGATGCCACGCTCTGCCAGCATGTTGAGTGCTGCCAGTCGGCGACCACCTGCGGCGACACCGTGGCGGTCACCTGGCAGGACATGAACAACCAGATTCTGTAACAGGCCGACACCTTTAATGGAGTCCGCCAGTTCGCTGACGGACTCCGCAGAATACGGCACCGTGCGCACATTCAGCGGTGACTTAATCAGTGAGGCCAGCGGCACGCTCACTTCCTCCGTCTGCGCCAGCAGGGCAGACAGGGCAGTCTCCTGCTCTTTTGACGGTTTACGGCTGGATTTACGCTCCGTTTTTGTCTTAGACTCTGTAACTGACATATATTTCTCCTTTGACCGGGATGGTTGTATGTCTGCCGGACGCGTTCCCGTCCGGCACCTCTCTTACTTAAGAATGCCGAAATCACGGATGGCATGGTTCATCCAGTACCCGGCACCGTCCTCAAAATTCCAGGTACGCCAGACCATTGCACCGTTATTACGGACAACCAGGCGAAACTGTTCGCCGTGGTCATCCTCGATAAAGACGTTCCGGTACTGTGCGGCAACGGCTTCGGCATGTTTGCGGGTAAAAGGACCGTCAGGCAGCCCCTGAAGTATTCTGAAATATTCGCTCATCCTCATTTCTCCGGTGATGCCCCGCACAGGACGGGGCGGGGCGGTTATCACAGTCAGCCCGATCAGAACGGGATATCGTCTGAAAACCCGTAATCGTCACCCTCCGGCGGTTGCGGCTGAGGCTCCGGCTGCGCGGCCTTACGTCCACGGCCTTTCGTTTTTGCGCCTCCTTTTTTCGTACCGGCCTCCGCCTGTGGTTCCGGCTGAGGCTGACCGCTGAACTGTTGCGCCTCTTCCGGCTGAGTCTGAGCACCTGCGGCACGTCCCAGCATCTGCATGGTGCCCGTGGTCTTAACAAGAATTTCGGTGACGTAACGGGTGATACCGTTATCCTCCCAGCTACGGGTGCGAAGCTGACCTTCGATGTAGACCTGCGCGCCCTTGCGCAGATATTCACCTGCCACTTCCGCGAGCTTGCCGAACAGCACCACGCGATGCCATTCTGTCTGCTCCCGCATCTCCCCCGTCTGTTTGTCACGCCAGCTTTCTGACGTGGCCACCTGCAGGTTTGCCACTGCGCCCCCGTTGGGGATGTAACGGACTTCCGGATCTTTTCCCAGGCGTCCTACGAGAATGACCTTGTTAATGCCACGAACTGCCATGATGTGTCTCCTTCTGTTGATGTTTTCAGCCCCCATCATCTTTTGAGTTTCGGGAGCCGCGGTTTTGACGTTTTGCGGGGACCTGCCTTTTGTTCCCTCCGGTATTCACCATCACCTTTTTGAGAACCTTCGCCGCAAGGGGCATCACTGCCACGGCCTGACGCACCTGTCCTGGGCAGAACGCAAAATTTTTTACCGGGTTTTGGGTAAAAAATTTTGTGGGCTGTTCATTTACCCTGGACAGTCAGTGCGGCAGGTTGTGGCTGTATCAGCCCCCGGCGACAGGGACTCATACGGGTGTGTGGCACCCGGCAGGCAATGAGCAGGGCCCCGCCGCAACGACGGAGAGCGCGTGCGCGAAACGGCGTTGCCCCTTACATCCCGGCGGCCTTTTGTCGGGATGCCGGGAGCGCAGGCCACGGCGCGACAGAGGCGGCGCGACCGGAACGGTCGCTGCAAGCCAGGGTTTCGCGTCAGGGATAGAAGCCCGCCAGGGCGGAGACAGCTCCGCTGGCTCCGTTCACGACAGCCCGCCCCGCCAGGGGGACGCCCGGAAAAGCCATAAACAGGAGAGGAACGGAAAGAAGAGGAAGAGGAAAAAGAAGAAGAACAATAACAAGCACGGTAACCACAGAAAAATAACATCAGAAAAAAACATTCCGGACACATCACAAACAGGAAGGGTAACGGGCGACGCGTCAGCGTGACCCGCTTCCCTTCCGGCAGGCGTCAGCCTGCCAGGGGTTTTCGCGCGGGCTGACAGGCGGCCTCCACCGCCTGCCCTGTATCACCTGTTTCTGCTGCCCTGAAGGATGTACTGACCGCCGAGGAATACAGCCTGCTGATTCGCCACAAAATCGCAGATTTCATCAACAATCTGCGCCGTGGTGAGCGGTTTCTGCCCCATTTCACGACGTCGTGCATTAATCACAGCTTTGTAATTACGCAGAATTTCGCGGGTTTCCGTGCTGATATTCATTACCCGTTCTCCCCGTCCAGCGCCTGACGCATCACCCGCATAATCTCACGTTCTTCCCTGACAAATGCGTCACCGTCGCCCCCGTTCTCGCTCCCGACAGCATGGAGGCGATAAATTTCACTACCAGCCATCACCATCACTTTTTCCAGCAGCACCGCAGGGACTGTTACACGACGGTTTACGCGCTTTTCCTCCATCAGTTCATTGACAATATCGGAAACAACTCTGTCACATGCGCCATATACAAAAGCATCGTCCAGCCGCTGCATGACGGTTTCCAGCTCATCGTCTGTCAGACTCCAGTCCTGGACTATGTGACGCACATCCCCACGGGTCAGCACCACGGCAAAAACGCATTCACTGTCCGGCACGTCTGTATCCAGTACATCGCGAATGATTTCTTTAACAGTACAGTACATGTTCTCGTCTCCTTTACAGGGGCGGCATTGCCGCCCCGTCCGTTAATCAGTCCAGTGCCGCGTAAATCGCGTTGCATTCAGGGTGAAATTCGATGTGACGCCACAACTGCGCATCACGCATCCGGTAAAGCTGAGTCAGCCCCGCATCACCGCTGTCGTGGTACAGCCACAACTGACGGTTAATCACAAGGGAAGTCAGAATGACACCTGCGGCATCAGCACTCACAGTACGGTCAAACCAGTTTGCACCGTTCACCATGTGGAAACGGTCGCCATCCGGCATCATGTAACCGCCACCGTCCGGCAGGCGGATGAAGTGCCAGAATCCGCCTTCATATTCCGGCATCATTTTTTTCGCCAGCGCGTATACAGACGCTTCGGCATACAGAAAATCCTGGCCAAACAGGTAAGGCAGAAAAGACAGACGGTCGCACTCTTCAACGTTCAGAGTGACAGATTTCGCATATTGCATGATGTTTTCCTCCGTTGTTCACATATTCCGCGACACCGGGCGGTGCCGTGCCTCCATAAAAGCCGGGCGATAAGGCGGGGATGCAGGGGCGCAAGGGAAGCCGCAGCCTGACGCACACGGCTGACGGGAGTTGGAGGGTGAGACCGCGAAATCTGAGCGGGTGAACGACCGGAAAATCACGGCAGACGGGAAGAAAGGACCGGGTGACCGCAGCGGCAAAGCATACCCTTGCATCCCTGCCAGCCCGGCTAAGATGGAGGCACGGCACAGCCCGCACACGACGCTGAGGCCACATAACTGAAAAACCACAAGGCCATGCCCTGCATGGCCGGGTAAAGCGGAGCCGGCGGCGACTTCCTTTGTGCTCTGTCCGGGGACCGGCAGGAAAAAGGCGGGGATTTACCCCGCCAACGTCATCATTTCCGGATTTTTGCCAGGGCATCCGCCATGCTGCGGATTTCGGCCCGGGCTTCCCGGACCACCTCCCGCAGAACACCACGGTCAAACCAGCGGCGGGGCGGTTCATCCGGTATACGCAGCACATCGCAGGCCAGCCCACTGGACAGGATATGCTCAATACAATCGCTGACCAGGTACATTTCCACCGACGAAAAACGTGCTCCCCGGTTCACGATGGCATCGAGCACCACGGGCAGGTTTTCGTCATCTTCATCGAGCCAGCAGGGGTGATCGCTTTCCTTCACAACCAGACGAAAGCGGCGCGTCTGGCGGGTCAGCAACGTCTGACCGGTGGTGGTCAGCGCCGCCCGGATACGCCGCGTATCGTCTGCCACCTGGTAACAGATGCTTCGTATTGCATCGCGCACCGCCGCAAGTACAGCCCTGATTTCGTCTTCTGCCAGCCACTCACCGGCATACGGGAAAGACACCTGCGTTCCGTCTGCCGGAAGTACCGGCAGCGACTGCCACTGACTGCCGGACAGAACAAGTTCCGCCCCGGTTCCGGTCAGTTTCTGAATGGCAGAGGCCAGGTGCGGCGGCAGTACGCCGCCGTGACGGTTGATAAGTAACGTCGCCAGCCGGGGCGTATCCAGCCGCACGTAAATGCTGATCCAGCCCGGATGGTTCGGATTTCGCTGGTCAACATCCGTCTCTTCCGGCCAGCCCTGCGCCAGCAGCAGGTTACGGGCGTGGCGACAAATCAGTGCATTCAGCGTTTCGTTCATGATTCATGGTCTCCCTGAATCGCCGCCCGCAGGCGGCGATAACATCAGTCGTTTTCGCGTGTGTTGTTTTTCAGCAGGGCGCGGGCCTGATTAACCACCGCCAGTCGGCGGGTGACGCATTCCGGGACGACGAGGCCGTTATCACGGGCGGCCCACTCACGTTTCCACAGTGCCTGTTCAGCGGTCTGAATCAGGGACGCCAGCAGTTCAGCAGGGACGGTCACCTGGCGGTTTTCGCTCACGTTGCTGATAATCTCCATCACCGCGGCGGAAGAAATACCGGATTCAGTCCTCTGGTCTTCCGGGATGTCCTCCATGCGCGCCAGGACGGTCCTGATTTCATGATCGGTCAGAGAAATTTCCATACCGTCAGCCAGTGCCTGAATCTCTTCCGGAGACCAGATAACCAGCATCAGCGGCGTGTCTCCCGGATACTTTGCTGCCAGCTCCCGGCAGAGCGTTTCGCATGTTCCGTACATTCTCGTCTCCTTCTCAATCTTTAAAGCACGCATCCAGTTCCAGAATTTCGGTATATGCCTCCATCAGGAGGCGGTTTGCGCGAAACAACGTCTGACGCACCAGACGTTCCGGCAGGGTGTCAGCATTAAAGCTGTACCGCCGCTCCATCTCATTCATGGTTGTACGCAGGTCGCACATGGCATTGGCCACCTCCGCCACTTCGGCGCGAAGTTTTTCGTGTCCGGCATAGTTCATTTACGCAGCCTCCGGCATAAACCAGTCATCATTCGCGGCCCCCTGCTGCATGGCCCGTTGCACGGCGGCAAGGCGTTGCTGCCCGGCACGGTGATACTGCTCAAGCAGCTCGATACCGATATACCGGCGTCCGGACTGGAGGGCGGCGACGCAGGTTGAGCCGCTGCCTGCAAACGGGTCCAGCACAATTGCGTTCGGGTGTGTGAAGCTCTCAATCAGCGGTTGCAGGCTGGTAACGGGCTTTTCCGTCGGGTGATGGCGATTGCCCGAATATTTCCAGCCCAGCACGTCCGGCGGCGGGTTTTGTGGCAGACGTGGACGGCCTTTTGCCAGGATGTAGGCGCATTCGTGGCGATAGCCCACATATGCGGCCTTCGATGTGTAGTTTTTGGTGAAGACCAGGTGACCAACAACGCTGAATCCCGCATTTTTCCAGGCGGCAATAAAGCGATCGACGCGGTTCCAGCCATAGAAGCTCACCATTAACGCGTCTTTTTTCAGCACGCGGTACATCTCATTACAGGCCGGTTGCAGCCATTCATCGGTTTTATCTCCGGCGATGGTGCGCCCGGAACGGTCACGAAAACCGACGAGATATGGCGGGTCAGTTAATATGAAATCAATGGCGTTATCAGGGATACGCGTCATAATATCGATGCAGTTACCAAGAACAAAACGGGACATAATAACGCTCCTTCTCTTACAGAGGGCACCGGGAGGGCACCCCTGTGGTGCCCGTTCCCCGCTGCCTGTGGGCTGTTCACCGCGTCCGGTAACGGGTCAGGCCGACCGTGGAATATCGTAGCCGTCGTCTTTTTGACGGCGAGAATATGCCGCGAAAGCGGCTTGAAGGGCGTTCATCAGAAAAGGGCGACAGGCTGGCGTACACTGTCACCGGTACCAGCCGGGAGCAGTAAAAGCGCCCGTCCCGTGCCCGCCGGACGCGGGACACTGACCACAGGCAGCGTTCCTGCCGCGCCGCGTCAGCCGGCGCAGTAAAAAGAGGAGCACGGCGACATCCTTTGTCGGAAAAGAAACGGGCGGTTGCCCGCCCGTCTCCGTCATACTTCATCCGCCATAATGCGCCACATTGTCGACTATCCACGCAGGTCCGGTGACTTCCGGCAGCTCATCGTCATCTGTCGGGGAAGACCATTCCAGTTCCCCCCACAGCACATCAACGAGCTCTCCGCGCTCATACAACTGCCAGCCACAGAAATTGCAGCCCTGTTCGGCGTACCAGTGCTCCAGCGTGCAGCCGAAACGGCGGCTTAATTCTGCAACAACGTTGCTTTCCGGCTGACACCACGGCGTGTCGAAATCCACCTGAATGAAGTTGTCTCCCTGACGGCTGATATTCACCTCATACCCCACAGGCCACTTCACGCCATACTGTTCCGTATACCAGTGATACGCAGAAGGAACACCGTTCAGAACACCACCGTTAAAGCCATTCACTTCAACATCCAGGCGGGTGGGCAGAACCGTCAGCAGGTCAAACGGCATGGTTTTTTCCGGCAGTACATTGTCACACAGACGGTTCCACCACACCGATACATCCTCGTTACTCCAGAAGCCACACCAGTCACCTCTTTTGGCGGTGAAATGCACGGTGATGGTTTCTCTGACCTCATCCGGTAATCCTTCCCAGCGACGCTGGCCAGTACCACTCTGCAGCCAGAGTTCATGCAGCATCAGGCAGTTTTGCTCATCCAGCAGTACACCGTCCTGCAGGTATGTCAGCCAGCGGGTGAACGCGATATTCTCCGGCGATACAACATCACGTCCGGCAGCCGTCAGTCCGGGGCACGGTTCAAACTGCACATCTTCAGTGGTCTGCAGAAGTCCGGCACTTCCGGCCAGAAATAGCTGAATACCTTCATTTGTGGCGCGGCGATAAAGCGGTATGACTGCACCGCTGGCCAGTCGTTTAATCTCAGCGATCTGTGCCGGTTCACCAGAAAAATACATACGATTCGAGCACCAGTTTGGCATGGGAATTCTCCTCTCACATGCGGCCTCCATCAGGCCGTGCCGCACCTGTAACCGGGCGACCGCATACGAATGCAGGTGCGGCCCCGAAGCCGCAGCGCGTGGAGGAGGAACGACGAAACGTGACCGGGTGAGGAGGCCTGCGACAGCGACACACTTGCATCGGATGCAGCCCGGTTAACGTGCCGGCACGGCCTGGGTAACCAGGTATTTTGTCCACAGAACCGTGCACAAAATGCTGTGGATAAGCTGGACACAACAGTCCACAGCAGGCATACAGCCACACTCTCAGAGAATTGAGCGTTTTTTAGTCACAATAATGACATTTGACTGTGTGTGGATTCAGTTATTAGAATACTGTATATACATACAGCAAAAGAAAAGGGAGATGAGAACATGATCCGCATTGAAATTCTTTTCGACCGCCAGAGCACAAAAAACCTCAAATCAGGCACACTTCAGGCGCTACAGAATGAAATCGAACAACGTCTGAAACCACACTACCCGGAAATCTGGCTGCGTATAGACCAGGGCAGCGCCCCGTCTGTATCTGTCACTGGAGCCCGCAACGACAAGGATAAAGAACGTATCCAGTCTCTGCTGGAAGAAATCTGGCAGGACGACAGCTGGCTGCCCGCAGCATGAGTACCGTTTATCACCGTCCGGCTGACCCTTCAGGCGATGACAGTTACGTGCGACCGTTGTTTGCCGATCGTTGCCAGGCCGGTTTTCCTTCGCCTGCCACTGATTATGCTGAGCAGGAACTGGATCTGAACAGCTATTGCATCAGCAGACCTGCAGCCACCTTCTTTCTGCGCGCCAGCGGTGAATCGATGAACCAGTCTGGCGTGCAGAATGGTGATCTGCTGGTAGTGGACAGGGCCGAAAAACCACAACACGGGGACATCGTTATCGCTGAGATCGACGGTGAGTTCACCGTCAAACGACTGCTGTTGCGCCCACGCCCGGCACTGGAGCCGGTTTCAGACAGCCCGGAGTTCCGCACACTGTATCCGGAAAACATCTGTATTTTTGGTATTGTCACTCACGTGATACACAGGACGCGGGAGTTACGCTGATGTTTGCACTGGCTGATATCAACAGTTTCTACGCCTCATGTGAAAAAGTTTTCCGCCCGAACCTTCGCAACGAACCGGTCATCGTACTCAGCAATAACGATGGCTGTGTGATCGCGCGCAGCCCGGAGGCAAAAGCCCTTGGCATCAGAATGGGGCAGCTCTGGTTTCAGGTGAGACAAATGCGCCTGGAGAAGAAAATACATGTATTTTCCAGCAATTATGCGCTGTACCACAGCATGAGCCAACGGGTTATGGCTGTTCTGGAGTCGCTTTCTCCCGCAGTTGAGCCCTACTCAATTGATGAAATGTTCATTGATTTGCGGGGGATAAATCATTGCATCTCTCCGGAGGTTTTTGGTCATCAGCTCAGGGAACAGGTAAAGAGCTGGACAGGACTCACCATGGGGGTGGGCATTGCGCCTACAAAAACGCTGGCTAAAAGTGCACAGTGGGCAACAAAGCAATGGCCACAGTTTTCCGGTGTGGTCGCGCTGACGGCAGAAAACCGTAATCGGAGCTTGAAGCTACTGGGGCTGCAGCCAGTTGGTGAGGTCTGGGGAGTAGGACGCAAACTGACGGAAAAGCTGAATGCGCTGGGTATTAACACAGCACTGCAACTGGCGCAGGCTAACACGGCATTCATCCGGAAAAACTTCAGCGTCATTCTTGAGCGTACGGTACGCGAACTCAACGGCGAGTCCAGCATATCCCTGGAAGAAGCACCACCGGCAAAACAGCAGATTGTCTGTAGTCGCAGTTTTGGTGAACGAATCACAGACAAAGATGCCATGCACCAGGCTGTTGTTCAGTATGCAGAGCGGGCCGCAGAGAAACTACGTGGGGAGCGTCAGTATTGTCGGCAGGTGACGACATTTGTACGGACATCCCCCTTTGCAGTAAAAGAACCCTGTTACAGCAATGCCGCTGTGGAAAAGCTTTCATTGCCACACAGGACAGCCGGGACATTATTGCCGCCGCATGCAGAGCCTTAAACCATGTCTGGCGTGAAGGGTACCGCTATATGAAGGCAGGAGTCATGCTGGCTCACACCATCGGGTATAGCGCAGCCGGGATTATTTGATGAAATCCAGCCCCGTAAAAACAGTGAAAAGTTAATGAAAACACTCGATGAACTGAACCAGTCGGGAAAAGGGAAAGTGTGGTTTGCGGGGCGAGGAACCGCCCCTGAATGGCAAATGAAACGGGAAATGCTATCGCCTTCGTATACAACACAATGGACTGAGCTCCCCATTGCTTCATTCTGATATATCAGAATAATTTTTTCATTTTAAGACGCACATCATTCATTGCCTCCTGCACCGAATCAGTAGCAGAAGGAGGCATTTTTTCAACAGATTGCGAAGCACCGAGTTCAGTCAACACAGCTCTGATATCGGCCTGAGAAGGCTTCCATCCAGTCGTCTGACTGAGTAAGGTTACAACCTGATCTGCTGAAAACTCCTCGCTCAAAATGGCTGTCAGCAATACAGGCAGGCGAGGATCAAGTTGGTGTAACGCCATTCCAGAAATAAATGCATTCCGGAACAGCTCACCACGCTCAGAACGCGGAACGGACTCTATCGCTTCCAAAGTTTGAAAGTCTGCAGCTTTTTCCGGATGCAGATAAAGTGTGTATTTTTTCCTTTTCCGTTCATCGTCCACAATATTACTCCTCTTTGAAAGCCGCGATAGCTTCAACCAGTGCTGTCTGTGGCGACTCCATCATCACTACTTTTTGCCCAAGATGGTGCCATGCCGTTTTTATCGAATCATAGATCAACGGGGCCCCACCACCGACAACATAAACACGATTCACATGATGGAAATCACCGAGCTCATTGACTACTTGCTCCCCCAAACTGGCAATAGCCCCCTCAATGGTATTAAGGACCAGATCAGTTTTTGTTTCGTCATTTATAACCTGCCGAACAAAGTCCGGGTCATTACGACGTTTAATCAATTCATCTGCAACGAGGAAACTGGTATCACTGGATGCCATGCGCAATGCACTCATTGCAGCTTTCGTAACTGAAGACACACCAATGCCAGAATTACCATGAATGGCACTTACAGAGTCAAATTGACCAACGATAACACCAACATCAAGCGTAGTGCCGCCAATATCAACTACCAGCGATTTTTCGAACTGACCAACTTTATCCACGACCAGACGAGAAAACACAGCTGGCAATGATTCAGGCATCACATCAACGTGTTCAATGGTGAAAACATCGCCTTTATTAAGACGAATCGGCCTCATTAAATTCTCAATTTTACGCTGAATGTTGAGTTCATTTTTTTGACACTCTTTCGTATAGAACTCACTGATAGGCAAAGTCACAGTCAATGATACAGGCTGAGGCGCTAATCCACTATTCAGTAAAGCGTGATGCACAGCTAACAGGTTAACATCCGTATATTGATACTCAATATGAGTCGTAAGAATAGATTGGTTGCTAACTTCATCATACGTGTATTTTTTACCATCCAGTTCATAGTTAAATGTCTGGCGAATTCCTAACCCGTCAACCTTCCATCCATGACGAAATGAGTTTTGCGACAACGACTTACAGATTTTCCCATTATCATTCCATGCCAACTTGATTGTTGTTGAACCATCATCGCAGTATACGTTCATCTATAGCCCCTTAAATACTCAATCTGAGTAAATCATTGTTTCTGGTTGCAAGGTAATACTCAATTTGAGCACTATCATAGTTATGAAATCACAAAACACAAGTATTATTTATTACATCACATGACATACTTCATATTTCATACTTCATAAATATGAACACATATTGACACCTCAGGTTACCGTGTCAAAATATCATCACACTTCACACATCACATTTATGAGGTTGCAATGATTACTGTAGTTGGTGGGAACAAAGGTGGTTCAGGGAAAACTACCATTGCATCAAACCTGGCTATTGCTCTCGCAAATAAAGGAAGGGAAGTCTGCCTGTTAAACGGAGATCTACAACGAACAGCCGCAAAACATCATGCGGAACGAGAAGCTGCAGGACTGTTACCAGCAATAACCCTTGTTGAGAAATTTGATAACCTGACACAAACACTACAGGCTCTGAATGAAAAGTTCGATGATGTAATAGTGGATGTCGCAGGAAGAAACTCAAAGGAATTCATAACGAGTGGAGTTGTCGCACATCAAATAATTGCGCCACTACAGTGTTCTCAACCAGATCTGGATACTCTTACAGAACTAGAACAACAGATAGACGCAATGCGTAACCTTAACCCGGAACTTAAGGTTTATTGTTTACAAAGTATGGCAACAACCAATCCGGTTTTGAGGGGAAATGAGAGAAAAGAATTCCTTGAATATCTTGAAGAATTCCCAACAATTCAAGTCCTTGATTCAGTTATTTGTTTCAGAAAAGTCTATCGCGATTGCATGAGCAACGGCACCGGTGTAGTAGAAACGAACAATACAGCAGCCAAAGCAGAAATTGAACATTTAATGAATGAGGTATTTGGCCCATGGTGAAGAAACCCAGCCAGCAAGCATTAAACAGAGCTGCAGTTACGGTAGAACAAGCAGAGGCTCTGGCTCAGCGCCTTGCGGATAAACCATACGGCGCGCCGGAAAAACCCGAACCAGAAAAACAATGTCGGACGACAATCTCTCTTGGTGAAAGCATGCTTGTCACAATAGAAGATCTGGCATTGAGGAATAAACGCAATGGTAAAGATCCAAAAAATGTAAGTGCCATCGTCAGAGTAGCCCTTGAGCAATACTTAAAAACACTAACGTAATAATCAATAAGTTATTACTTATGAAATCACACTTGTGAATTCATACTGTTTAAGCACCCTTGCATACAAGAGATCACATATTGCAGTGGTCTCTTTTTTTACAGAATAAATCACAATTCATAATTATGATTTATGAATTATGCGTGTCTGTTTTTCAGCATTGTGACCGCATCGGACTCAGGCATCGAAAACTGCACCCGGTGCCGTGCAGCCACATCCAGCGCAAACACCTTCGTGTAGACCTCCGTTGAGCTGATGGACTTATGCCCCATCAGGCTCTGCAGGACCTTCAGTGGTATACCGGCATACAGCATGTGCATCGCATAGGAATGGCGGAACGTATGTGGCGTGACCGGGACAGAGAACGTCACACCGTCAGTAGCAGCGGCGGCAACCGCCTCCCCAATCCAGGTCCTGACCGTTCTGTCCGTCACTTCCCAGATCCGCGCTTTCTCTGTCCTGCCTGTTCGTTTATTACGCCGTTCCAGAGGAATTTTCAGTGTTGCCACCATCGTCTGCAGCTGACTGACGTACCAGGAGTCGGAGAGCGGAACCAGCCGGTGAGTCTGCTGTCCAGCAGGCGTTCTTCCTGCCGTCCTGGCGGCTTTTTCGGTCCGCTGCTTCAGAGTGGCCAGCTGCACAAACGGATACGGAGGCGCGAGCGAAAAATCCCCCCGCGTCAGCGCCAGTGCTTCATTAATGCGCGCACCGGTGTTCCACAGTGTGGCCAGCAGCATCTTGCGGCGCAGATCCGGGACGTAATGGAGCAGGGCACTCACTTCCGGAGCCAGCAGATATTTCGGCAGTTCATCATGAACCATCGACATCTGGCGAAGTGCCAGAGCTGCCGGATAATCAATGACAACAGGAAGTTGTGGAGACTGTCCGGCAGAATAAACTGCCGGTACCCTGGCTGCAGACTGGCTGTGTATAACGGAGCCTGACATTTATATTCCCCAGAACATCAGGTTAATGGCGTTTTTGATGTCATTTTCGCGGTGACTGAGATCAGCCACTTCTTCCCCGATAACGGAGACCGGCACACTGGCCATATCGGTGGTCATCATGCGCCAGCTTTCATCCCCGACATGCACCACCGGGTAAAGCTCACGGGAGACTTTGTCTGACAGCAGGCGGGCACTGGCCAGGGGGATCACCATCCGTCGCCCGGGCGTGTCAATAATGTCACTCTGAACATCCACAAACAGACGATAACGGCTCTCTCTTTTATAGGTGTAAACCTTAAACTGCATTTCACCAGTCCCTGTTCTCATCGGCAAAAGAGCCGTTCATTTCAATAAACCGGGCGACCTCAGCCATCCCTTCCTGATTTTCCGCTTTCCAGCGTTCGGCACGCAGACGACGGGCTTCATTCTGCATGGTTGTGCTTACCAGACCGGAGATATTGACATCATATGCCTTGAGCAATTGATAGCTGTCGCTGTCAACTGTCACTGTAATACGCTGCTTCATAGTACACCTCTTTTTGACATACTTCGGGTATGCATATAAGTATATATTATTATGATGCAAAAATCAGCGCGTAAATACACATACTGTTATCTTACTTTTAGTAAGCCTTATTTATTTTACCTTGCGTTATGTTAACTAATAAAAATCAAAATCTGACTTATAAAAACAAACCGTAATTATCGCATTCCCGTTTCCGTCAGATCCGACTTTAATGAATATCACAACTTTCCGGAAGTGTACCACACTGAGAAAATCATCATATCACTGTTTCCGCCCCTGCGCGGCGCATCACAGGTCAGGGAGATGACACAACATATAGTGTCATTAACAGCTGAATTCAGCACTACATGTTGTGCTGACGGGAGATGGCGCTGTGCGGCGGGAGAGGAAGATCCGTGACTTACTTTTTTCGGATCTCTGGAAAAGAAAGGAGTGAGGGATAAAAACTGACATTATTAAAAATATAAAAGCAATGCTTAAAAAGCATAAAAGCAATTTTTGTAATTACTACTAGTACTACAAGAAGAATCTATAGTTTGAGGCGGCGTTCATGGCGGTGATCGAGCCGGACACGATTCCGGCATTAGCTGAGCTACTCACACTGAACGGGGATCTCTTACGCGTAGACCGGCTGCCGTTCTTCTCAGAGAAGCGGTAGCCGTGGCTAAAGCATTAGATCTTCAAAATTCAGCGTATGGCTGTGCGGCTTTTTGCGGAAAGACAGCTCGTTTATACGAAGCTTAAGTGGCATAGGGCAGATCACGCCACTGAATATGCAGGTGCCGGTTGCAAGCGTTGGAATAGATTCTTCAGTCATGCGGTCTATATAGGAAACGGATTTTTCAATAGCATACAGATCGTTCTGATTTATCAACCGGTGAATGAAATAGTTATGTGCCTGAGAAATGATAGTCGGGGAGATATCGTTTGGTCGCTGACTGGATATCGTCACAAAGACGCCAAATTTTCTGCCCTCCTTAATTATCTCTTCAAACGTTTCGAGCCGATAATCCTTCCAGCTTTCTGATTCCCTGAACGAGGTGTTCGAAAGGATATTGTGTGCTTCGTCTATGATGAGATGGAGAGTGGACGGTACCTTATCCATTTTTTTTGCTGAATAGGCCCATTTGGCCATTAAAAGTGGTAGCGTTTTTTTCATGGTCAGATTGACCATATTAAGGTTCAGGACAACAAAGTTCGTTTCTGCCCAGATGGTTCCGCCGGACGCAGTATTGAAAATTTTACGAATATCTTTTTTCAGTCCGCTCATTCGATTGATGACAGGAGAAAGATGTTCAGGATTTGAGCGACTTGAAAGATATTCAATAATTAGCTGAACATACATATAGTCCAGCAACTCTTCCATTATATCGTCGGGAAATTCATAATTCTGAGCCATCTGGTACATATTGCACTGATGAGTATTTTCTTCATTAGAAAAGTAAACGCCTGTCTTGGTTCGCCATACGCCGCCGTTGTTATAAAAAAATTCAATATCTGCTATCAGATCTTCGTCCTTCAGTACAGGACGGAATAAATCAATCAGGTCGTCACTTTTTTTCTTTTCGCAACCAAACAGAGTTTCAGTGACCCGCCGTTTCAGAATTTCACGAAAATATGACTGAGGGTTCAGCTTCGACTCCACTCGCTTTTTGAATTCAAGCACTCGCTTCAGAAAAGGTTTCTGCGTTTTGTCGGTGGCATCCGTCAGGACAGAGATAATCTCATGCTCAAGCAGTATCTCAGCAGGCATCGGAATGCGATCACCCTCTTCATCATGCGTGCTAAGATTATAAACAACCTTGTCGCGCGTAATGCAGCTTCTCCCACCATATTCACCATTGAAATCAAATAAAAGAAACCGTGACCGACTTCTGAATCCTTCGCCTAGTAGGTTTTTCAGGGCCTCATAGCCATGCTGATAAAGCGCGGCCAGAGTATTGGACTTGCCGCTGCCAGTATTACCGAAGATGGCGATGTGTGAGTTGAGAAGGCCGCTTATCGGGAGAGTGATATCAATATCTTCGAGATCGGTGCGCGAAAAATTCAGCCCGGACTCGCCCGCTGGCGCGATCGAGTGGATAAGATGAAGTTGTTCCTCAGACATCAGAAAAACTTCATTGCCGATAAGGGGCAACTCGCGAGTTCCACCAGTAAAGCGCCCGTTCCGGTCAATATAGCCTGCCAGTGAGGCTGTAAGATAGCGGCGGAAGCGAAGCGAATCGCTTCCGCTACCAACAGGTGATTTTTCCTCGACAATCTTCTCGGTTTCTACCTTTGCAATCAGACTCATGAATCCTTTTTTGACTTCGATGAAACTACCTACTGAAACATTTTTGAGCACCTTACCGTGATAAAAAAGATCACTCAGATTTTTATTTTTATCGACAAGCACACTGAGTGTTCTGCCCGATACTTCACGAACCTCACCGATCCTTAATACTGCTTCTTCGTTAACAAAAGCGGAGGTCATTTCATACCTCCAAGAAAGCTGGTTATAATTTCATTCATCTTTTTGAAGTCCAATGGGGCTCCAGGAGTAAAAACCACATCAACGTTGGAATAATCACGGAATTTATCAAGGAATAGGTCTTTAGCCGCCTCATTGTAAGCGAATATAACAATTTTGAGCGTGGCGTTTCGCAGCGCTTTCTTGGTAAGAGTTTCAATATGCTCATCCGCAAAAGAAAATCCGAAAACTATAAGCAAAGAGCCTTCTTTATCCAGCTCATTTGAATAAGTCCGTAGCAGGTCGTAATACACGTTTTCAAGTAAGGTTTCACGAAATTTATCCTTTCGCGGCAGAACCAGTTGATGTGACATAACCCAGTCCTGCTTCTCCTTTGGTGTATTGAACGCAACTGGCTTCATATCCTTAATGGAATAATAGATTTCCTTATCATAGCTATGCCAAGAAAGGGAACCATGCAGCTTGATGAGATTCACCGTAGGTAGTTCCACGCTGTAATTATAAAGGTTCCCGGTTGCGTGTATGGTCTGATAAAAACATTTGGTATCGAATACTGTCCGGTTGTAAATATCGGCGCGCTGACGGAATCCATCATTCAGAATGACGTTGTTATTTTTAACCGCTGCATCCTCAATGAACAAATCATAGTTAGTCGTAAAGAGGTTGATACGCCGCGGTAGCAATCCAGTCCGCCGCCTCGTCAGAAGCATTTCTAATGCACGCATGAGCTTCGCGTAGTTGTTTTGTGTCGATACGACATCATCTATTAAAGTAGGAAGGATTACCTCTGCGGGCAAGCTTCGCTTCAGGAGGACGTTGTTTGCCTTCCATACATTGTCCAGAAAAGACTCAGATTTACTGAAGTATTCATCATCCTTTCCGGCGCGGACCAGAGCCTCAAGCTCGCTTTCAATATCACCTAACACGCTGATTGCAGGCAGCGATGCTCCTGAGCCAATGATGAAATTGATGTTTGCTGATTGAAATATGCGCTCAAAATATTCACGATCTCTGTCCTGCCCGTAGTAAGCCCGATAAGTCGCCACGCTGTGCCTTTCCTTAAATATCGTAGATAAGATGTATCTTACATGTTTCAACAAGTGATGCATCCTGTTTAAATTTCATTCTCTGACTCATATACAAACGCAGCTAAACGAATCAGGTAGGTAGGTAGTTTCATTGCTTCCGGCTTCACCAGAAACCGGATCTGACCTAGAAAAGAGAAAGAGTGTATGTAAGTTCTGTACTGTATGTATGGTATGTATGAATTGTATGGTATGTATTATTTGTATTGTATGTATTGTGTATTTTTCATACCGGGCGTACGATGGCGCCATTCCCTGAGAAACCGGAGCCAGACCATGACATCCCTCTCCCCGGACACCGTCCGCCGCATTGAAGACGCCGCCGCCGCCCTGATCGCCGCCGGCACCCCGAACCCGACCAACGAGCAGGTCCGTCAGCACCTCGGCGGCGGCTCGCTGTCCCACATCTCCCCGGTGATGCGCGCGTTCCGCGCCCGCCAGCGCGAGCAGGCCACTGAGCAGGCCACGCCCCTGCCGCCGGAGCTGGCGCAGCTGCTGACCGGCCAGCTGGGGCTGCTGTGGCAGGCGGCCGTGAAACAGGCTGAAGCCGGGGCCCTGGCGGCGCGCGAGCAGGCCGACGACGACATTGCCCGGGCCGACAAGGAGCGGGATGAGGCGCTGGCGAACGTGGCCGCGCTGGAAAGCGAGCTGGCGGTGCTGCGCGAGGTGGTGGCCGAACGTGACCGCCTGCTGCAGGAGGTACGCGAGCTGCGCGCGGAGGCGCTGCCGCTGCGCGAGCAGGTGGCCCGCCTGACCGCCACCGGCGAACACCTGGCGGCGCAGCTGCAGGACACGAAGGCGGAGCTGAAGGAAGCCCGGGAGGACGGCCGCCAGCTTCAGACCGAACTGCTGGCTCTGGCCCGCCAGGACGGGAAGGTGAAGAAATGAGACAGGAAAGAGTATTACGTATAAAGGCATTTCGACGGGCACTGGAGCTTGGTGGCGGTGAACGGGCTGACGGGTGTCGTCATTTTCCCCGCTGGAAAACGGAACTGAGGAATTTCCCGCACGGCAGCTGCGATTTAGCCAGCAATACTCTGGCGTACTACCTCAAGGAACGAGAGAGATGCCATCCGTGCATCATTTTTATGGAAGGGAACGCTGGCTTTCATGAAGCGGAAAACTCAACAGTTCACGGGCATGTCATCGTATTGCTGGACGGAGAGTACATCGATTTGACGCTGGATCAATTCGACGAATATCCGGACTACATTCCTTACGAACCAGTCGAATCTGACGGGCAGATTGGTAAGCTGTTGCGTAATATCATGAAGCATGAGGACCAGGTAAAAACCCGCCAGATTGATCTCGATGGTGGCGAAGAGCTGTATGCCTGGTTACGCGATACCGCCGACGAAGTGCTGGCAGCAGATCCGGAATGGCAGGCCCGGGAACGGTCGATAGAAGAAGCAAGGGAAGCCGCTATTACGGTGTTCCCGTTTCTGTCTGACGTGCAAAAAACTGAGTGCGAACAGGGCCCGGACAGTCAGGAGGCTGCCAGATGAAGATTTATCATTACACTGACCTGAACGGCCTGAAGGGCATCATCGAATCAGGCTCACTGTGGGCGACGCACTTTTCCTTTCTCAATGACAGTAATGAGCTGACTCACGGCATGAACTGCCTTGAGAATGCCCTGCAGTACCTGAGGGACGACTTTAACCCGAAAACCCTTAAGTTCATCGAACAGGCACTGACGCACTTCAGAATGCACCGGGCAGCTCACGTCTATAACCTTTCGTTCTGTCTCGAACCCGACCTGTTAAGCCAGTGGCGGGGTTATGGGAGCTCTCAGGGCGTGTGCCTGGAATTTGATGATGAAGAGCTGCTTGCCTCGCTGGAATTAACTCATTATCAGGTGTTTAAAAACCGGGTACTCTATACCAAAGAGGATTCCACGGTTGAAGCCCGGAACGAAATCCTCGCCTTCTTTCGTCAGCCACATGTTCAGGCGGCAATAAATGCAGATGTAATGCATGAGATGATTCAGGCAACCAGACTGGCACACAGCCTGCCGCCTTTTTTCAAGAATGACGGTTTCCAAGAGGAGCAGGAGTTCAGGATGGTAATCCTTCCGGAAAGCCCTTTTGAGGGTGTCAATTTTCGTGTCAATGACAGCGGTCTGGTACCATATCTGATCATTAAAGCAAAAGACAAGCTGCCACTGACAAACGTCAGAATTGGTCCCCGCAGTAACAGAGCAATGATGATGGACGGGATTTCATTCCTGTTGCAGAGCAGGGGGTATACCAGTACACGGATTTCGTTTACTGAGACGCCGTTCCGGTAAATTCAGTTAAGAAGCACAAACTTCTAGGGATCAGTATGTTGAATAAAGTTTCACAAATTAATTTGGCCAAAATACTGGCTGAAAAATTTAACGAAGGTGACTGGCAGGAGCTGTTTGCTGTTACAGATTGTGAAGACGTTCCGGAAGGACTAAATCAATTCTACCGGCATGTTCACTGGGACAACCCTGAGCTGAAAGGGGTGGCCATCGCTGCCATAGAAAGCACTCTGGCCAGGGACGCTGATAATCTTTCTAAGATCTGGGCGCTGGATAATGTTCAACGCTTTATCAGCATTGCCAATACTGAGTTATTCAATGAAATAAAGAACATTGTGAATCAGAACGGGCAAAGAAATGTTTCGGCAGCACCAGTGAAAAATGTAAATGAAAACATTTACCAGGCCTTAGAAGATGCGGAAGTGTTGCTTAAAAATAATGGGCCACACCGGGCATATGATCGTGTTCATACAGCTCTTCATGCTTCATTAAGACAAATGTGTGCCAACCATGGAATTGCGACCAATAGTACAAATGATAATGTTCCAGGCTTGCTTTCTCTGATAACTGCACATCTCAAAGACCTGCCTGATGATGGAAGAAATGAAGATGTGTTTAAAATGTTGAGATCATCTGCCGCAATACTTCATGGGATCAATAACCTGCGTAACAATTACAGCATGGCCCATCCTACTGAAACTTTGCTGAATGAAGCCGATGCCCGTTTTGCCATAAATCTGGTTCGTTCCATCATGACTTATGTTGATGAGTTGCTTTAGTTTTAATAAAAATATGAGACTCACAGCGAACAGATAGAACTTCAACGAAGAAGTGAAGTACGGCCAGAATTTCGAGCTCTGGCCCTCCGGAAGATGCCGGACAGACGCATCATCCCGTCGCGGCCGCTTCCATTTTTGTGTGTACTCAACCTGCCGGATCAGGATGGCGGCAGGATTTGCACCCGATGTTCCAGCCGCCTTGCCTCTTCCTGATCCCGGTATTCCCTCGCCTTTTTCATCATTTCTGCCGTTGGCTCCTGCAGTTTGTCGAGAAACTCCTTAGATCGTTTAGCCACCGACTGAAGGGAGACACTGTCCGTCCTGCCGGTATTGCGATTGGTGTAAACCAGGCGGGTAAGGGGGTCTGGTTAACTCCTTCCCTTCCATAAAGCGTTTGAAGATCCAGAGATATATATCAACCAGCTCCAGCCCTGCACTTTTTGTACCCGACTGGAAAACCAGCGGTTCAGCCGGCATGTTCGTCACATCCATGACCGGTAAACCGGGACCGTGTACCCACGGCATCTCACGTATCTGGTAATAGAACTCCCTCAGCTCCCGCTGGGTGGTGTTGAACTGTGACTGCTGGTCCACAACGATGTCGGCTTTGCGATTTGGTGCTCCCAGGCGGGAACAGATACCGCGCAATACGAACTGAAATCCAACCATATTGGGCATGATCTGCAGCTTTTGTGTAAGCGTCAACGGAGCACCGTATTGACGCTTATTTATTGGTGAGTACTACGTTCCATGGCAGGAGTTCATCAACTC